>DATJFU010000413.1:0-3163 GCA_035495495.1 Bdellovibrionota bacterium | reverse complement strand
CCGTTTCGGTGTCTGTTGCGGTACCGGTACCGGCTGCGGCACCGGTACCGCAACAGCTACTGTCTTACTTCTTGATGCCTTCGACCTCGATCATCATGTCCACGTCGTCGCCGACCAGGACTCCGCCCTTATCCAGGCCCTTGTTCCACAGCATCTTGTAGTCCTTGCGGTTGACCTTGCCGGTGGCGCTGAAGGCCGCCCGGGCATTACCCCAGGGGTCGTTGCCCATGCCGCCCGCGGTCACGTCCAGGGTCACCGGGTGGGTCACGCCGTTCATCGTGAGGTTACCCATCATCTGAAAGTGATCCTTGCCCATGGGTTTCACGCCGGTGCTCACGAACGTGATGTGGGGGTTCTTCTCGGCGTTGAAGAAGTCGGGCGACTTGAGGTGCGTGTCGCGCTTGGGCTCGTCGGTGTTGATGCTGGCGGTCTCGATGTCCACCTTGGCCGAGCTCGTTTGCGGAGCGGCCTCGTCATAGGTGAACTCACCCCCGAACTTGGTGAACTTGCCCTTAACCTTGCTGATCATCATGTGCTTGATCGAGAACTCCACCGAGGAGTGCGCAGGGTCGATCGTGTAGTGGGCGGGGGCGGCGAGGGCCAGGGTCGAACCCAGGGCCAGGGACGTCAGTACAGCGATACGAATCATGTGTTTCATGGTTGCTTCCTTTCAATGCGGACCGGGCGCATCGTCGAGGCCCCAGTCAAAGTTGAGATAGCGAATGGGAATCTTGGGATCCGCCAGGAGCTTTCTGTCCTGGTCCGAAGCTGAAATGCGTTTCTTGAGAAATGCACGAAGCCCGGCGTCGCCCTCTCCAAAGTCAACGGCGTACCAGGAGAATAGGGGAGAAACCAGAATTCTTCGAGAGGCAGCGTCCAGTCGTCCCCCCGTGGGTGTCGCCAAGAACTGATTGGCCGCCCGGTCCAGCTGGGCCTGAAGATCGGTGGAGGTGTAGGCCGACGCCGCGAGGGACGGGCCCCCGCGCGCCGCGAGCGTCAGCGCCAACGAGAAACGCGGATCATGAAAATGGGCGCGCAGACAGTCGTGCCGGATCCAATCCAAGCTGCGCGGTTCGCCTAGCAGCCTGAAAAAGGGCTGAGTCCAGGCGTTTTTGAAGAGTCCGCCAGCGTCCTTGATGCTCTTGAGCGGGTAGTGGTCCGCCACGAACTTGAGGGTAAAGGCGTTGAACGCGTTCACCAGAAACGCGGCCTGCTCGTCTCGGCTCCAGCTCTGGTACTCGGGGAGTCCCACCGCCGAGAGGTCGGTGAGGTAGGCGTTGAGGGCCGACGGGTCGCGCTTGAGCTCGCCGTATCTGACCCGCGTCACGCCTCCGTTGGGCACGACAACATGCGACAGGACGGCGCTCCAGCGGGCATGGCTCTGGTCAAAACCCGTGGCGGACGCGGGCTCGACCCAGAGCAAGCAAAGCGCGAGGGGGACCAGAAATCTGCGCATGGACCCCGCAATCTTGTGCTACCTTGCGCACCATGGCAAGGGCGTTGGTGACGGGCGGAGCCGGGTTCATCGGATCCAACCTGGTCTTGGAGCTGGAGCGATTGGGCTGGGACGTGGTGGTGGTCGACAACCTCCAGTCCGGCCGCCGCGAGAACCTGCAGGGATTTCGCGGTCAGGTCATCGAGGGCAACGACCTCGAGCTTAGGTCCCTTCTCCGCGACGAGCTCCGGGGCGGGCAACCCTTTGATGGAATTTTTCATCACGGCGACATCACGGACCCCCGCTGGCCCGACGACTCCCAGGTGCTCGAGAGAAATCTCAAGGGCTTTGGCGAGGTGGTCTCGCTCGCGGCCGAACAGGGCTCCAGGCTCGTCTACGCATCGACCGCCGGGCTCTACGGAAACGGTCCCACGCCTATGAAAGAGGACCAGCCCAAGCAGCTGCTCACGGCCTACGGCCGCTCCAAGCTCAAGATGGACGAGGTGGCCGCCGAGGCCTCAAAGTCCCAGCCCATCGTGGGTCTCAGGTACTTCAACGTCTTTGGTCCCCGCGAGGCGGGCAAGGGCCGCCCGGCCTCGATGATTTACCATCTGGCCCAGCAGATGAAGCAGGGCAAGCGGCCCCGGCTCTTCAAATGGGGCGAGCAGATCCGCGACCAGATCTACGTCAAGGACGTGGTCGCGGCCAATCTCCGGGCGCTCGAGGCGCCGAGCGGCGCCTACAACGTGGGGACCGGCATCCCCACTTCCTTTAACGAAATCGTGGCGGCGTTGAACGAGGCTTTGGGCACGTCCCTCGAGCCCGAGTACTTTGACATGCCCTACGATTCGACCTCTTATCAGGCCAACACGCTCGCGGATACGACTCTGGCCGAGAAGAAGCTGGGATTCAAGGCGCGGTGGAATTTCCGCGACGCCGTCAAAGACTACATGGCTTGGTTGTACCGGTAGAGTAGGGAGGACCTGCCCCGCAGGTCCGGTAGAGTCAGACGCGCTGAAACGGCGACTGGCCGTTCTTACGAAACAGATCCGTCCTGAACCGCAGCCAGTGCTGGCGCGAGACGGCCATTACTTTCTCACGCGCGTCGGCGGGCGCGCCCGTCGGGATCGGCATGGATTCGATCCAACCCACGGCCATGGAGGTCGCCTCGTCGACGAGGGCGGTGACCACCTTCTGGTCCTGAAACGGCAGGGTCTCGTTCAGGTCCACGTTGCTTTCGACGAACGTCCGATAGTACGGATAGGCCCAGACAAAGAACTCGAGGTCATCGGCGAGCCCCAGGTCCCGCACGGGACGTTCGAGGGCCTCGAACGGAAAGGGGGAGTGGGGCGACCGCGGCTTGAGCGGAAACAGCTCCCAGAGCTTGGACGACTGGAGCGCGAGTTCTTGCGTCTTGTAGTTGGCCAGAACGCGAACCAGCAGGTCGGCCCCGAACTGATCGCGGAGATCACAGAGCAGGCGACCATGGGTCTGAAGCAATAGTACGAGAAAGTCCACGAGCCGCATGGTGGTCAAAGCATAGCTCAAGGCCCGAGGCGGGTCCAACTTCCACGCGAAGCGGGCAGGTTCTGCAGGGTCTCCTTGGGTGGAATCCATCCCGCGCGCGACGTCACGATCCAGCGCCCCGACCAGACCGAGGGATCATGGGCGGGCGGGCCCGGCGACGCTTCGACGTAGAGCACGATTGCAGCGGGCCAAAGACGCTGG
>DATJFU010000412.1:0-2637 GCA_035495495.1 Bdellovibrionota bacterium | reverse complement strand
GAATCATGGTTGAGGAGATTCAGGCGCTCTAAGCGCCTGCGCCCAAGCGGCCGCGGCGGCCCTGGCCCGCTCTTCGATCGGCGCGGGCACGGGACCCGTCGGCATTGAATTCATGAGACTGACACGGACCGAGGTCAAGGCCTCGGCTGGTGGCGCCGGGTAGCCCTCCTCGATGGGCTGCCCGGCGGCTGCCACCGAAAGGGTCAACCGGGCCGTGTTGAGATCGATGCCCAATGCATTCAGACGTCTCGCCTCGTTCGCCGACTCTTGGCCATCGTCTAGGCGCGCGTCCTGTGGCGCTCTCAGGACCGTGGGCGCTCCACAGAGCATGTCCAGCGACCACGCCACGCCATCGACTTCAAAGTCCTTTGAACAGCGCCTAAAAACGTAACCCAGGCTGGGACCACCCATGACCAGGGCGCCCGACTGTCTACGGGCCGCCGCGGCGGCTTCTTCTGCCGTGCCTCGCGTGAGCGAATCCACCCAGACCGCCATGGGCTTGGCCGCCACGAGCCCGGGCAAAGCGTCGCGGAGCGGCTGCAGAGCCGCCGGATCCGAGCCCGCGGCGGACCTGAGGTCCAGAAGCAGCGCGGTCACCTCATCGCGGCCCGCGGCCGCCTGAAGATCCGAGACCAGCGAAACGATGGAGTCGGCGTCGTCCATCCGGCGAAGGCGGGCGGTGGCCACGCCTCCGGCGACCTCGACCGAGGCGGCTGCCTCCGGCCCCTCGGGCGCGAGCAAAGGCGAAACCGGCGCGGCCGCATCACGGCGGCGGAGAACACCAAAAGAGTCCATCTGCCGGAGAAAAGCCTGTCCGTAAATTTGAAGAAGAGCCGCGCCGCGGGCGTCGTGGGCCGTGCTCTGGATGGTCTGCAGGAGGCGATTGAGATCGCTCGGCGGGTTTTCGATCACGAAACCGGGCGGAAACGCCGTTCTCATCCCCGTCAGAAACGCCGAGTACATGTCGTGGTCGCCCTGCTGAAACAGGCAGAGCTGCACGTGCCGGAGCGCCATGCGGACCGACCGAGCGTGAGCGGCGATCACCTGGACATGGGGCACGCCCGCGGATTCCACCCCTTGGGCGAGGCCGGAACCCCAGGGGCCTTCGGCCTTGGGAGGCGCGCAACGCTCGAGCAGCTGGTCCACCGCGGGGGTCGAAAGCGCGGTCGCCTGCGCGTGAACCTCGCCGTCGGCCCGCGCCTTGTCCATGCTGTGCTTGAGCTGGGAGGCGAAGCTGCCGTAGCCAAACTTGCCGCAGCCCACGCAGGCCACCACGATGGCCGCCATTAGCGCCCCACCCGTCGCAGCCCAAACTCGTTCGCGAGCCAACATCCCGATGCGCCAGTTAGCAGGGAACGTGCCACCGCGCTAGCCCAATTGGCCCGATAAACTCTATAAAAACAAATAGTTGTGGTGGAATTCGGTCACCCATCTCGGGCGGACTGACCAGCCTTTGGACACTATGGTAAACCTAGACCATGAAGAGCACCCTGAACCGCCAGAAGTACCTGCAGATCGCCTCCGAAAAGAGCCTCGACGCCGCCCTGACCACCCTCCACCGCGACATGCTCGCGATCGAGAACGAGAGCTTTGAGGGATCCAAGGGCTGGCAGCCGGATCTGTGGAGCTCACTCAAAGAATGGCGCGCTTTTTCGCAGGAGCTCTGGGCGATGCGCGACCCGAACGAGGCCATGGGCCCGCGGGTTTCGCGGTCCTGAGCCGCCGAGCTATTCGATTCCGTTGACGGGGATTTTCTTGGTGCGGACGAGACCCACGCGCTCGAGCTCGCGCGCGGTGGCGACGAGTTTCATCTGCGCCCCGCCGATCTGGTGAACCGACACGGTCTGCCCCAGATAGTCGCGGATGGCCGCCATCACCTGCGGCTTGACCAGCGCGCACTTCACGAAACGATCGCGCGTGGTCTCTTCGAGTTTTGAGATCGCATAAGCGGTGATCTGCGGGGGAGCTTTGCACACCACCTCGCAGAGCTCCATGTCGGGCAGATTGATGACGTCTTCAAAGGACATCATGTACTGCATGGCCCGCTGCGTGTACGTGGGATCTTCTTTCATGCCCACTTCAATCATCTTTTCGCGGCGTGACTTGGGCGTGGCTTCGAGCAGTTCGACCAGCTGCCTAAAGCCGCCGGGATTCCGCTTGTATCGGGTGTAAACTCCCATGAGAATATCATAAGCGAATCCGGCGACTGGCGCCAAGCGATCACTATAAACGGCTATGAGTGCTGAGACTTTCCGCGTCGTATCCTGGGATAGGCCCCATGCCCCCACCGAAGAAGAGGTGGAAGCCCGGCTTTCGCAAGAGGGCTACCATGCGTTTCGGTGGCACGACGTGCCGGGAGCCAGCTACCCCAACCATCGCCACAGCCGGGACGAGTGCATCTGGGTCCTCAAGGGCGAGATCGTGTTCGAGATCAACGAGCAGGAGATCCACCTCAAGTCAGGTGACCGGCTCTACCTGCCTTCGATGAAGTCCCACTCCGCGTGGGTACCCGAGAGCGACGGCGTGACTTACGTCGTCGGCCAGAAAGACGCCAAACAGAACTGATTCTCAGTACTGGACCGCGTCCGGAAACTGCAGATCCAGCATCAGATCGTTGACCTGCGAGGCCTTGTAGGC
>DATJFU010000411.1:0-2597 GCA_035495495.1 Bdellovibrionota bacterium | reverse complement strand
AAATGGCGATCGAAAGGTGCAACGGCATGGAAAACACCCAAGCAATGGCCGTGCCGCCCGCCCCGCAGAGCGCTCACGCGGCGTTCTTCAGTTCCGCGGGCACCACGGTCTGCGTGACGCTCTCCTTGCCGCGCAGGATCTGGAGCTCAATGGCCCGGGCGGTGCCGAGGGCGAGGGACCGCTGGAGGTCATCAAGGTTCCAAAGTTCCTGGGTCTCGGCCTTGAGAAGGATGTCTCCCACCTTGAGTCCCGCGCCCTGCGCGGGCGAACCGGATTCGACCCGGTGCACGTAGACGCCACGCGCGACGCGCAGGCGCTGGGCCGTGCGGGCGGGCAGGTCGATGCCGCTCGCGGCGATCCCGAGATAACGGCGCTGCACGCGGCCCTTCTGAATCAGCTCTCCCACGACCCAGCTTGCCGTGTAGGCGGGCATGGCAAACCCGATGCCCTGAGCAAAGCGCACGACCGCGGTGTTGATGCCCACGATCTCTCCGTCGACGGAGACGAGGGGCCCGCCCGAGTTGCCGGGGTTGATGGCCGCGTCCGTCTGGATGAGTCCCTCGAGCGCTCCCTGCCGTGAGGGCAGCGTGCGGTCGATGGCGCTGACGAGTCCCCATGAGACGGACCGCTCAAACCGAAGCGGGTTGCCCACGGCCAAAACGATCTGTCCCACTTTGACTCTGCGCTTGTCGATGAGGGGCAGGTGTTTGAGGACTCTGGGCGCGTTGAGGCGCACTACGGCCAGGTCGGTCTTCTGATCGCGCCCGAGGACGCGGCCCTCCAACACCTCGGCGTCGTGAAAGCTGACGTTCACCACCTCAGCTTTCTGAACCACGTGGGCGTTGGTCAGGAGATAGCCGTCTGGCGCGATGACGACGCCGGAGCCTGAGCCCCGGCGGTGTTCAACGCCCACGACAGAAGGCGACACGGATTCGACCAGACGAAACAAATCATCAGAGAGTGCTCCAAGAGCACCGCGAGCGGACGCGTCCATGGCCCACAGGATGGGATCGGCCGCGGCATTGTCAAGGCGATCCCCCCTTGAGTGCGGAGTGCGACAGGGCTTACCATGTTGTCTTTCAAACCTTTGAAAGGGGTCTCTATGAAGAAGTTCCTGGTTTCGTCCGCGGCTATCCTGTCCCTGATCTCCGGCGTCGCCCTGGCCCACGGCATGGGCGACATGAAGGAGCCCACCAAAGAAGAGCGCCAGAAGATGGCGGACATGCATTCCAAGATGGCGGACTGTCTCAAGTCCGATAAGCCCATGAAGGAATGCAAAGACGACATGATGAAGAACTGCAAAGACAGCATGGGCGACGACTGTCCCATGATGCACATGATGGGTCATAAGGGCGGAATGAAGGGCAAGGCCCACGCCCACGGCGAAGACGACAGCAAGACCAAGACCGAGTAATTTCGCGGAATTAGCGCAGGTAGCCAAACGGCTGCCGTGGCGGTAAGCCAGGGGGCATGAAACATCGCCTCCTGGCTGCCGCAGCGCTGTCCCTCTTCTTCGCCGCCCAAGCGCAGGCCGGTTATTACCGGTTCTGGCGCGGGTACAAGCGGGCGGATCTCAGCGAGCAGCAGCTCGTCGACGGGCTCAACGCCCGGCTGATCCCCGCCACGGGCGCGCTCGCGCAGTCCGATGCCCACCTCACGTCCTATCAACCGGTCGTGCCCGAGGCCACCCTCCAGGCGCGGTACGGGCTGCCGCACGAGGTGGCCCTGGTGGAATACCAGGACGAGGCGAGCTACCTCAAGTTTCGCGCGACTCCGCTCGGGCAGGCCTACGGTGACATGCACTGGGAGCTCTTTGGCAAGGACGTGAGCAAGAGCGCCGTCCCCGAGAAGTACGTGGGCACCGTCACCACCGGCAAAGCCTACGAGGTCGTCGAATCCGCCGACTGGAACCTGACCCAGAACGAATTTCGCGTCTATCCGCGTGCCGAGGGCTCGACGGACGGCGACTACTTGGCTGGGGTCCGCGCCCACGTCGAGACCGTCCGCGCGGGAGGTCCCGCCGGACTGATCGTCCTTGTGGATCCGGCCTACGTGCTCGAGTACGTGGGCTGGCCCGAGGGCGCCGCGCACGCGGGTTCTGAGGGGGCGGTCATCGACACGCCCCTGGCCGCCGGCAGCGCGGTGACCGAAGGCGCGGGCATCGTCTACGATCTCACGCCGTAACCCCGACACACGCTCGCTAGACGGTAGACGCATGGGCCGCGAAAATATTGTGGCCTAACGAGTCAAACATTCAAATGAACGCTTGAATTGGTTCGGGCGCGGCCTTATTTCTGGGCCAATGCGTGGGGTGTGGTGGAATCTGATCTGGGCAGTCGTCGTGGTTTGCGCCGCGCCCGCCGTGGCTTCCGACCCCCATTCGCATCCCGCCTTTGCCCTCGGCCTCGAGCAGGCCGAGAGTGACGCCCTCAAGGTCTCGATCCCGCTCCGCGCGGCCGAGGCCGACGCCGACGCCGCGGAGGCGCAGGGCGACGCCCAGTACACGGCGCTGTTTCCGCGCCTTACGCTGCAGGGGCAGGCGCAGTACCAGCGCATCGTTCCGGTGATGGCGGTGGGCTTTGGTCCTCCCATCGAGT
>DATJFU010000410.1:0-2797 GCA_035495495.1 Bdellovibrionota bacterium | reverse complement strand
GCGCTGGGAGCCGCCGATGATCTCGCCGTAGCCGTCGGGCGCGATCAGATCGCAGCCGAGGGCGTACTTGCCGCCGTGGGTGACGCCGGGACCGCCGACGGTGTCGGATTGCTTGAAGTAGAATGCCTTGATCTGGGCCGGCATATGGTGGACCCAGACCGGTTTCTCGAACTCCTCGCCCAACGCGGTCTCGTGGGGGGCGCCAAAGTCCTCGCCCCACGGGATCGCCACGCCGCGCTTTTCGAGCACGCGCACGGCCTCGTCGTAGGAGATCTGCGGAAACGGTCCACGGATCTTGTCGAGGTAGCCCATGTCCCGCTCGAGGGTCTTGAGCTCTTCGGGGCAGGCGGCCATCGTGTTCTGGATTACGTACTCGACAAAGTCCTGGCCGAGCCGCATCGAATCGTACACGTCGGCAAACGCCATCTCGGGCTCGATCATCCAGAACTCGGTGAGGTGCTTGCGGGTCTTGGACTTCTCGGCGCGGAAAGTGGGCCCGAACGTGTAGATCTTGCCAAAGGCCATGGCCCCGGCCTCGCCGTAGAGCTGGCCCGACTGCGTGAGATAGGCCTTTTCGTCAAAGTACGGCGTGGTGAACAGGGTCGACGTGCCCTCGCACGCGTTGGGCGTGAGGATGGGCGCATCAAAGTGAACAAAGCCCCGCGAGTGAAAGAAGTCATGGATCCGCTTGATCACCTCGGAGCGCACGCGGAGCGCCGCCCACTGCTTGGACGAACGGATCCAAAGGTGCCGGTTCTCCATCAAGAACTCGACGCCGTGATCCTTGGGCGAGATCGGATACGCCTCGGCGATGCTCACGACCTTGAGTGAACGCGCGCCCATCTCGTAGCCGCCGGGAGCGCGGGGCTCCTTGCGAAGGACGCCGGTCACCTCGACCGCCGACTCCTGGGTGATGCGGTCAAAGGCCTCGAAGGCGGATTCTTCGCACTCGCCCTTGAACAGAATGCATTGCATGAGGCCGGTGCCGTCGCGCATGACGAGAAAGCGCAGCTTCTTGCCCGACTCACGCTTGTTGTAGACCCAACCCTTGACGGTCACCGTCTTACCGTCGTGATCGCCCGCTTGGTTGATGAAGAACCGCTCGTGGAACGCCATCTTTTCGGTCATGCCATTCTCCTTGCCCTGATCCGGGTCAGGCCCCAGGCCAGGATCATCATCGTCCACCAGGCGGCGAACCCCCCGGGACCGCCACTTCCACCGCCTCCATCCAGCCGGATGGTGCCGCATCCAAAGACGCCGCTACCGCCGAACTCATCCCGAGGATAGAGGTACGTGATGCCGTCGATGTCGTCCTGGCTCAGCCGAAGCTCGGTCTTGGCAGAAGTGTCAAAATACATCAAGGCCTGGGGGTCCGGGGAGTGCCCAAGGCCCAAAGAATGGCCCATTTCATGGGCCATTGCGACAGCGATCCCCTGAATCCCGACCTCCGTGTCGATGTTTTGCATCGAGGCATGGGCCCCCGAGTCCCCATTGAGACCCACATAAGCATAGGCGATGTGCGAGGTGGAATTCGTGAAGAAGCTCGTGCTCCCCGCCACGACGTTGTCGTCCAGCCCCAGGTCGGCGCCAAAGGTATTGGAGCAGATGATTTCGGGGCTCCCGGCCGTCTTGGCGATGATCTTGGAATCCCCCTGGGGAATCGTCGTCGTCACCGCGGCGCCCATCTTGAGGGTCACGAAGCTCGTGGGGACGCTGTTGTACAGCTTGATCGCCATGCTGAGCGCGGTCTTCATCCGAGACACATCGACTCCGCAGTCCGTGAAGTTGTAGTTGAAGGTGACCGTCCGGGTCGACCAGCCCAGCTGGGAGGAGTTGGCGGCGCCCAGCGTGAAAGCCATGGCCGGGGATGCTCCCACCAACGACCCGACCAGGATTCCGCCGCAGATCCATTCGCGCATCGTCATCTCCATCAGATCTCGTACATGAGCCTCAGGAGGAGGTCGACCGTGCCGCGACCACCGAGGCCCAGGGCCCACGCGTCGACGCCCAGCCGCATGCCCTGAAAGTTCCACAGGGGTCCCGCGAGACCCACGTCGCCCATGAATACGACCGACGTCGACAGGCCCGACGGCATAAAGAAGGTATGGGGCGTGGTGCCATTGGTGAGGCTCACCGTTCCACCCGAGCCCTTGAGAAAAGTAAAAAGAAGACCGGGACCCGCGTGAGCGCGCCACTTGCCACCCAGAAGAGGCGGGGTCTCCGCTCCCAAGTCAAAGTCCAGGAGCCGCACCTCCGCCGCATGGCTCGCTGAATTTCGGCCGAAGGGCGTGAAGGAGAATCCGGTCGAGAGATTCCACCCCAGCCAACCCGGGTTCACGTGGACCGTCGCGCCGAACGCCGGAAGCAAGTCGCCAAAGAGGGCCTGCCCCCCCGTTTCGTCGCCCGCCGTCTGGGCAGTGTTGTGGCCGATCACTCCGCCCGTGATCTCAAACCGCCAGACGGGCTCCGGCGGCGCCACCGCGACCTCGGGCGGCCTGAATCCCGTGGGTTCCTTGGGCACACGGGGAGGGGCGCCCAACGCCTGGGCGCAAAGAAGGATGCAGAAAGCGGCGCCTATGGCGCCTCTCATTAGAGCTCCGCCGCGAGGCGAGCCAGCGCGCGGACGTGCGCGCCCGAGGCGCCCCGTTTGGGATGGTACGCGACACCGCCTTGATCCCACGCGGTGTAGGCGACGTCCATGTGGGCCCATGCCACGTCCTTGGGGACGAACTGCTTGAGGAACATGGCGGCGGTCGCCGTGCCGCCTTCGGTCGAGGCGCTGCAGTTCTTCATGTCG
>DATJFU010000409.1:0-3175 GCA_035495495.1 Bdellovibrionota bacterium | reverse complement strand
CGGCGGCACCGCGAGCTCGGGGTGGCAGGGATCGAGCCGCTGCATCCCCGGAGAAAGCGTCGCCCTCATTCCGGGCAGGTCCGAGACGAGCATGTCCCTGAGCTCGGACGGAATCGTCTTTGAGGCGTCGATGCGCGCCTTGGTCTTCTCAAAAAGCTCATCCGGAAACCTCGCCATCTCCTGAAGCCCCGCGCGAAACACCATCGGGCTGCTCTCGTGTTCGAGCGTGCTGAGAAGGAGCTGTTCACGGTCGACGGGACAGGCCCGATTGAGGACCTGCATGACGGCCAGGCGGATCTTGGGATCCTGGCTCGTGTGCAGATCCTTGAGCTGAGTCGTGATCCAGGGGTCGCCGATGGCCGCGAGATGGCGGATCGCCGCCGGCACGATCGCGTCGTTCTTGTTCTCCTTCACCTTGTTCTCGAGAAGTTTGACGACCTCGGGATCCTTGGGAGCGGCCGAGAGCGCGAGCATGACGGCGCGGGTCGCGGCGTCACCGTTGCCACCCGCGCCCGCCTGAATCAAGGTATGGACCGCGGCCTTGCGCTCACCCTCCTTGACCGACGCGTGGGCCAGGGCGCCGTAGATGATGACTCGCTCCACCTCTTCGATCCCGCCTCGCGCCAGGATCTTGCGGAGAGCTTCTTCTCGCGAAGCGCTCTCGATCAAGCCCAGGGACTCGAGGGCTTGGAGCCGCACGGCGGGCTCGGAGTCCGAAGTCAGCTTCACGAGCGCGGCCAGCGCCTGCTCGTCGTCGAACTTGGAAAGCGCCACGGCGCAGGCCGCCCGGAGCCCCGGGTCCGCCGTTCCCGCCAGAATCTTGAGCGCCGTAGCCCGCGCCTCGGGGAGCTTCTGCCTGCCCTGCCGGTAGAGGGCGGTCGCGAGCTCCTGCCGGTCGGCCCCCGGGTCGGCCATGAGGCTCAGGTCCCGCTCGCGGATCGCCCGGTTGCGCGCATCGGCCTCATCGCCCGTCATCTGCGCGCTGGGCGCGGGAGCCTTGGGAGTGGAATGCGTGAGTTTGACGACGGCCAGGATCACGACGAGCCCCGCGGCCGCTAGGCCCGCGTACTTTTTCCAGTTGTTCATCATGCTTCCAGGATAGCTCAAATTCGGGCAAGTTGCTCGGGTGACGCCCCGCGAACGAACCGCCTCCGAATCGCTCCACGCCCTTCGAGAAAACATCCTCGACCACGGCTGGATCGACGTCCGCTCGGAGAAAGAATTCGCCGAGGGGCACTTTCCCGGGTTCGTCAACATCCCGATCCTCAACGACGACCATCGGCATCAGGTGGGTCTCTGCTACAAGACCCGCGGGCAAGCGGCCGCGGTCGAGCTCGGTCATGAGCTCGTGGATCCCCTGCGCCCGCGGCTGATTGCCGCGTGGAGGGACGTGGCCTCGCGCTCACGCACCGGCACGGCCAGGGTCGCCTGCTGGCGAGGCGGCATGCGCTCGCAGATCGCGTCGGATTGGATGGCCGAGGCCGGCATCCCGGTCGAGCGGATCGTGGGTGGCTACAAGGCGCTTCGCCGCGAGGTGCTCGGCGTCCTCGAAAAACGCCCGTCCGTCATCCTTCTCAGCGGCCCCACCGGCAGCGGCAAGACCGTCCTCCTCAATCGGCTCAAGCGGCCAGCCCTCGACCTCGAGGGGCTTGCCGTCCACCGCGGCAGCTCGTTCGGCCGGCACGCGGGGCGGCCCCAGCCCGCCCAGGCCACCTTCGAAAACCTCGTGGGTCTGCGGATGATGGCCAGCGCCCACCTCCCCTGGGTGGTCGAGGATGAGAGCCGCCTGGTGGGCCGGCTCCTGATCCCGCGTCCGCTCCTCGAGGCCATGCAAGCCGCGCCCCGCGTGGTGCTCGAAAGCCCCATCGAGGATCGGGTACGGCACGTCCACGCCGAGTACGTGAATGAACCCTTGGATGGCGGGCGTGACCGGGCGGCGCTTCTCGTCGATCTCAGCGAGGCCCTCGGGCGGATCCGTAACCGGCTGGGCGGCCTGCGCGAGCAGCAGCTCCAGGCCGAGCTCAGAAAGGCCTTTGAGGCGGACGACGCCTCGCTCCGGAACTCCGTGACCCACAGAACCTGGATCGAGCCCCTTCTTTTGGAATACTACGATCCGCTCTACCAGTACGCGGCTTCTCGCCGCGCGGGGCCGGTCGTGTTCAAGGGCAACGAGGCCGAGTGCCGCGCCTATCTGGAAGGCGCGAGCTGATCACCAGGCGGCGAGTGGCGGCATGGAGCAGAGAATCGCCTCCGGATTTCCGCCAGATCGAAATCCAAACTGCGTGCCCCGGTCGTAGAGCAGATTGAACTCCACGTACTCCGCGCGACGGTGGAGCTGGACCTGACGGTCCTTCTCGGTGAAGGGTTCGTTCACGCGGCGCTTGAGGATCGGGATCAAGGCCGGCAGAAACCCCTCACCCACGGCGCGCCACATGCCCAGGTCGCGCTCCAGGTCGCCCGTCGAGTAGTGGTCAAAGAAGATTCCTCCCACGCCCCGCTCGCGGCCGTAGTGGCGGATGGTGAAGTATTCCTTCGCCGCCTTGGAGAACTTCTCGTACAGGTCGGCGCCGAACGGATCCAATGCATGCTTGGCTGCGGCGTGAAACTCACGGGTGTCCTCGTCGTACGGAAACCCCATCGGCGTAAGATCAAACCCGCCGCCGAGCCAGCGGCGGTCGCCCGCCTCGATGTACCGGATGTTGAAGTGGGAGGTCGGCGCCTTGGGGTTCGACATGTGCGTGATGAGACTCACGCCGGTGGCGAAAAACGGGCCCGACGCATCGTCGCCGGGAAACTTGTCCCCCTCGACACCCGACCAGTTCACCGCGGCCTTCTCAAAAACCTTTCCGCGGAGGACCGCCATCTCGCCGCCGCCCTTGCCGCTGTGGTGCGGCCATTTCTTGCGCTCAAACCGGGCGCCGCCCTCGATCTCCTCAAAAGCCGAGATGATGCGCGAGCGGAGGTCCAGGAGGTAGTTTACGATTCCATCGCGATCCGTTTTGAAGAGCGTCATCTGGAGCCAACTAATCCCAGGACGACGTTCTTTTCAAGCCAGAGACGCACGACGGATCCGCGCACCGTCGCCTCGAGGCCTTCGCCGGGTTTGGTGTCCCGCAATTGCCCAAGATCCATCCCGGCGGGAACTTTTGTCTCGTACAAGATGTTCTCGGTTTCG
>DATJFU010000408.1:0-4354 GCA_035495495.1 Bdellovibrionota bacterium | reverse complement strand
AGGTGTTCTCCGCGTCGCTGAAATCGGGCCGCAGCTCGAGGGCGCGCTCCACGCACTTGGCCGCGATGTCGAGGTCTCCGCGCTTGAAGTAGGCCAGACCCTTGGCGTGGTGGAGGTCGGGATTCTTGCTGTCGAGCTTTTCGGCCTGATCAAACTCGATTAGCGCGCCGGTGATGTCTCCCTCGGAGAGGGCCCCGCTGCCGATGCGCACGTGGTACTCGGCCGCCTCCGACTTCGAAAGCGTCCGGCGCCCGGACGAATCCGTGGCACACGCCGCCGACAGAAGGCCGAGCGCCGCCAGAACCACACCGGTCTGTAGATGATTCACCCGCATTTCCAACCCTTAGGCTAGCACGCCCGCTCCAGCCTTGCGACGGCCTCCACGTGGTGGGTCTGGGGAAAAAAATCCAGTGCGGCGAACTCCGTCATCCGCCAACCGGCCGTCGTCCACCCCTTGAGATCGCGGGCCCATGCGTCGGGATCGCAGCCCACCACGACCGCTTCGGTGACTCCGAGCCGGGCGAGAGAAGCGAGGAGGGTAGGCAAATCTTTCCCGAGTCCTTCGCGCGGGGGATCGACGATCACCGACGCGGCCTTTTCATCCGCGCCCTGCCCGGCACGCGCCTGGATCCAGGGCACGACCGCAGCCCGAAAATACCGTAAACCCGCGGGTTTTGCGGGGGGATCGACTCGCGGAGCACCCAGGTCCACCACCTCGACGTGGTCCACGCGGGAGGCGATGTCTCGGGTGAGATTGCCGTCGCCACCATAGAGATCAAAGACGACTCCGCTTCCGCGCACCGCCGACGTGACCCAGGCCCGAAGTCGGAGATTTTGGGCGTCATTGACTTGTCGAAATCCCGCGGCGCCATGTGGCGCGTCCCAGACCACCCGGCTCGAACCGTCGGGCAAAGCCTCGATTTCCACCTTATAGTCACGTCCCAAAGAGCGGCCGCGCTCCCGGATCGCGGGGAGCTGGGCCAGGAGCGCCGGCTGCGCGATGTCGCACGCGGTGATGGGCACGAGCTGATGCGAGCCCCGGGCATGGTAGCCCACCTGGTCGCCACGGCCCCTGAGCTGAATCCGGTTGCGATAGGACCAGGGTGCCTCCGCGGCGAACTCTTGGCATTTTCCGGGCGGGGTGACGCCCGCGCGCGCCAAGGCTTCGCCGATTCCCCGAACTTTGGTCGCCCATTGCATCTCGTAGGGGACATGCTGCCAGTCACAACCCCCGCATTTTCCAAAAACGGCACAACGGGGGGCTTGGCGCTGGGGCGAGGGGGTGATCACGCGCTCGAGCTCGGCGTGGGCGTACCGCTTTTCTTGCTTGAGAACCCGGACTCGCACCCGATCGCCGGGGAGCGTCAATGGAATGAAGACTGCACGGCCTTCGGGATCCCGTGCGACGCCTGCGCCCCCCCGGGCAAGGTCTTCCACGGAAAGTTCTAACCCCGGGGCACTTGTTGCCGATGAGTCCATCGAGTCCACCTTACGGATGTGTCGAGGTGGACGGAAAAAGTCAATCATGGAGGAGTCCCTTTGAAGACATCCCTAAAACAATCCGCCAGTCTTTTGCTCGAAACCCTCTGTTCCGAAGGGGGCGTCGGACTTTGGGTGATCCTGCCCTTGGTGACCGTGTTCTTTGCCCTTGGGGCCACGAACCCGTTCTGACCGGTCTGCTCCGTCTTTAGGCATTGCGCGGGGTGCCGCCGTTGCGCTAGTCCCTGGTCTTAAGTGGCCAAGCGGATCCGCAACTTCTGCATCATCGCGCACATCGACCATGGCAAGTCCACGCTGGCCGACCGTCTCCTCGAAGCCACGGGAACCGTGAGCTCCCGCGAGATGGAAGCCCAGTTCCTGGACAACATGGACATCGAGCGCGAACGGGGCATCACCATCAAGGCCCAGAGCGTTCGCCTGACCTACAAGGCCAAGGATGGGGAGACTTACATCCTCAACCTCATCGATACGCCCGGGCACGTGGACTTTACCTACGAGGTCTCACGGAGCCTGAGCGCCTGCGAGGGCGCGATCCTCGTCGTGGACGCCGTCCAGGGCGTCGAGGCCCAGACCGTGGCCAACGTGTTCATGGCCCTCGAGCAAGGTCTCGAGATCTTTCCGGTGGTCAACAAGATGGACCTGCCCGCGGCCGACTTCGACGGCGCCGTGAAGCAGATCGACGAGGCGATCGGCCTCGTGGACACCACGCGCGCCGTTCCCTGCAGCGCCAAGGCCGGGCAGGGTATCGGCGAGATCCTCGAAGGCGTCATCAAGTACTTTCCCGCTCCCAAGGAGGCCGACAACGAGCCCCTCCGCGCGCTCATCTTCGACTCGTGGTTCGACTCCTACGTCGGCGTGGTCGCGCTCGTGCGTGTGGTGGAAGGCAAAGTGCAGAAGGGGATGAAGATCCGCCTGCACCACGCGAGCAAGGAGTTTGACGTCATCAAGACCGCCGTCTTCTCGCCCAAGTATACGGACGTCGAGGGTCTCGCGAGCGGTGAGGTCGGAGCCATCATCTGCGGCATCAAAGACGTGCGCGACATGAAAGTGGGCGACACGGTCATCGACGCCACCAAACCCGACACCGCGGCCCTGGCCGGCTTCAAAGAAGTAAAGCCGATGGTGTTCTGCGGCGTGTACCCCATCGAGAACGACAAGTTTCACGACCTCAAAGAATCCCTCGAAAAGCTGGCCCTCAACGACTCCTCCATCACGTGGGAACCCGAGACCTCGGCCGCCCTGGGCTTCGGATTTCGCTGCGGCTTCTTGGGCCTTCTCCACATGGAGGTCGTGCAGGAGCGGCTCGAGCGCCACTACGGCCTGGCCCTGATCACCACGGCACCCTCGGTGGTGTACCGCGTGACCAAGACGGACGGCGAAGTGGTGATGGTCGACAACCCGGCCAAGCTGCCGGACACGACCCGCATCGCCAAGATCGAGGAGCCGTTCATCAAGCTGACGCTCCACACGCCCAACGAGTACGTCGGCGCGGTGATCACCCTCTGCTCGGAACGCAGGGGCATCCAGGAGAAGATGGACTACGTGACCAAGGACCGGGTCACGGTGATCTATCAGATGCCGCTCTCCGAGATGGTCTTTGATTTCTACGACAAGCTCAAATCCTGCTCACGCGGCTACGCCTCCATGGACTACGAGCTCTCGGATTATCGTGAGAGCGACATGGTCAAGCTGGACGTGCTCGTCAACGGCGACCCCGTCGACGCCTTGTCGCTCATGTGCCACCGGGACAAAGCCCAGTACCGGGGCCGCGAGCTGGTCAAGAAGCTCAAGGAGCTGATCGACCGCCAGATGTTCGCGATCGCGCTCCAAGCCGCCATCGGATCCAAGATCGTCGCCCGCGAGGACATTTCGGCCATGCGCAAAGACGTGACGGCCAAATGTTACGGCGGCGACATCAGCCGTAAGCGCAAGCTCCTCGAGAAGCAAAAAGAGGGTAAGAAGCGCATGAAGCAGGTGGGCTCCGTCGAGATTCCACAAGAGGCCTTTCTCGCCGTTCTCAAGGTGGATTAGACTGTCGGCCATGACCCGGGTCGAGATGCTCCGTGAGCGGTGGAAGTCGATGCGCCCCCTGACGCGCCAATACGGCGCCGTGATCCTGGGCGCCGCCATCGCCGCCATGGCCGCCCGCTCCTGCCTGATCGAGACCTTCAGAATCCCCACCGATTCCATGCGGCCCGGAATCCTCCGCGGCGACATGATCGCCGTGGATAAGTGGACCTATGGGCTCCGGCCGCCCGGCTTTGCCGAGCGCTGGACGTCGGGGCGCTCTCCCGAGCCGGGCGACGTCGTGGTCTACTCCGGCGCCGACGGCGGCTCGTATCTCAAGCGGGTCGTGGGCGCGCCTGGCGATACCGTGGGCCTGCTTCAGGGGCACGTCTACCTCAACGGTAAGGCCCTCGAGTTTCAACCCCTGGACGGCCGCTGCGGGCGCGAAAACCACCCCAGGGCCGGGGCATACGCCATCTGCCTCGACGGCCAGCCGGCCGACGACATGGCTCCGGCCACCGTGGCGCCGGGCTATGTCTTTCTGGCTCCGGATTCGCGTGAGCGGGGCGCCAGCGATGACCCGGGCGGAATGATCCCCCTCTCCCGCATCGTAGGCCGCGCCCGCTGGATCTGGCTGTCCCTCGAGCCGCGCGGCCCCGCGGACTCCGCCCAGGGTTTTCCGGCTTTTCGCTTGGACCGCATGTTTCACCGCGTGTTATAAGGATCGGGTGATCCGCCTCTCCCATCTGCTGAGCCTTGAGGAGCTTTCCTCCGCTCAGATCCGGGGGCTCCTCGCGGTGGCCCGCCGGTTCGCGGACCAGCCTTCTTCGGCTTCGTTTCCTGATCT
>DATJFU010000407.1:0-16974 GCA_035495495.1 Bdellovibrionota bacterium | reverse complement strand
GGCGGCCGCTTGCTGCTCACTCTCGCCGCTCCCAAGAAACCCACGCTCGTGGCCGAGCTCTCGGGCGAGGGTAAGCTTGAACACGTTTACGCGCTTCAGAACGCGGATGGGACACAGAATTCCGAGATGCCCAAGGCGATTCTCCCGGCCGGAGACGACCGGCTCAACCTGGCCCTCGAAAACGGCGTCGCGACCTTTGCCCTGAGAAAGCACGACGTCTCGTATCAGCTGGCTTACTCGGATTGGCTCGAACGAAACCTGGGCACGCTCAAGGCGATGGATTCCGGCGTGTCGGCGTTTCCGCCCGCGGCGCCGGAGAGCCCCGGAGACATCCGCTCCTGGACCCTGAGCTGGATCCGTCCCGATACCCATCTCGTCACGCTCCCCAAGGGGCGTCTTCTCCACCTGGACCGCACCCCCCGTGGCGACCTCATGGCGTGGACCGCGGAGAGCGTGAGCGAACCGGGCCACTCGGCGGTGCGGGCCTGGCGGCTCGACGGCGCGGGCGGTGAGCCCCTGCGCACCGAGCATCTCTACTATCTGCCCTCGTCGTATGACCGCGATCTGAGCCTGACCGTGCAGTATTCGACCGCGCCGGGACAGGTGATTCTCTTCGCGGCGTATTCCATTCCACACGGTAAGAGCCAGGTCGCGCGGCTGACTCCGTGGGGTGGAAATCAAGACGTCGTGGCCATGGCCACCCTCCAGGGTCGCGTGGCATCGCTGGGGTTTGACGGGGCGACGGATCGCCTCTGGGTTACGCCGGCCCCCGACCGCCCGGCCTTTGTAATGGCGCTTCCGCCAAAGTAGCCGGGGCATAATCCAGGACAAAAGTGACCGGCCCGTCGTTGATGAGGCTTACGTCCATCATGGCCTGGAACTTTCCACCCTGCGTGGGCACTCCCATCTCGCGGCTGAGTTCGAGGGCGCGCTCATAGAGGAGGCGGGCCCGGCCCGGCTTCTCGGCCCGCGCAAATCCGGGGCGCCGGCCCTGGGTGCAATCTCCCGCCAAGGTGAACTGCGAAACGATGAGGTGTTGGCCTTTTACGTCCTGCAGGGAGAGGTTCATTTTTCCCTCGGCGTCGTCAAAGATGCGGAGTTCGCAGATCTTGGTGAGGATCTTCTTGAGCTCGTCTTCGGTATCGCCCGCCTCAACCCCTAAAAGCGTTAGAATTCCACTGTCTATGCGCGAGATCTGCTGCCCATCGACCGTCACCTGAGCCTGTTTCACCCGTTGGATCACCGCACGCATCTCTCGAAGGATAACCCATTTGCCAGCCCGAGCGGTGTGGGCATATAAGGAGGCGCGTCATTTACCGTCGGGGTCTTGGTTTCGGTTATGGGGGTTTTCATGAAACGGGTTCTTTCGTTTGCCTGTCTCGCTGCCTCGGTCGTGGCCGTCCAAGCCCACGCCGATGTCCTCGGCCTTTCGGACCAAGAGATCCAGGCCATCCGCGACGCCACGGGCGGTGAAGTCGACTTTGGCCGCGCCCTCGGCGGCGCCCGCGACGACCGGGGCCCCGCTCCCTATCCGGGCACGCTGGTCGAGATTCCCGGCCGCGAGGTGAGAGCCTCGGACCGCGAGAGCGTGGACGGCGACCCCGACTTCAAAGACGAGTGGTGGGTGAGAAACCTCAAGATCCAGGACGCCTGGAAGATCGCGACCGGCAACGGCGTGACCGTGGCCGACTGCGACGCCGGCTACTACTGGGACCAGCCCGACTTCAGCCTCTCGATGCTGCTCGACCTGCGGTACGACCTGGCGGACAACGACAACCACCTCAAGATCGATGACGGTAACTTCGTGGGTCACGGTACCGCGGTCGCCGCCCTCATCGCCGGCGCGCGCGATGGGCACGGCACCAACGGCATCGCCTTCGACGCACACCTGATTCCGTTTCAGAACTTCAACTACGACTCGTCCATCGACGACATGGACAAAGAAGAAGCCACCGCCCAGTGCATCCTGCGCGCGATCAAGCAGCCGGGCGTGGGCGTGATCACCCTCGAGAACCAGACCTACGAGGGCTCGTCCGAAACCTACGCGGGCACGCGCGAGGCGGTCCGCCTGGCCCTCAAGGCCGGCATCCTCATCGTCTCGGCCGCCGGCAACTCCGGAGAAGAGCTCAAGGCCGAGGCCGGCGACGACACGGGTTCGCTCATCATCGGCAGCCTCAAGAAGGACGGCTCGGCCCGCGCCGACTCCAACTATGGTTCGCGCGTCGCGGTCGCCACCTACGGTGAGGACATCACGACGATCTACGGCCCCAACGGCAAGCTCGGCTGGTTTGGCGGCACGTCGGGTGCCACCGCCCTCATGGGTGGAATGACGGCCCTGATCCGCGAGGCCAACCCCGCGCTCACGCCCGAGCAGATCAAGGAACTGCTGATCCGCACGCGTGTCGAGAGCGCCGAAACGACCAAGGTCGGCGGCGCGGTGAACATCGTGGCGGCCCTGCAAGGCGCCAAGGGGATGCCCGTCAGCCCGGCGCCCATGAGAAAGCGCCACAAGTTCCGCGAGTGGCTGCGTAAGCTGTTTCACCATCACGGCGCCTAAGCGCCGCGCTCATCAGTGATTGAGGGTGAAGTCCAGGGAGCCCATGCCCTGGCAGGCTTCGCCCACCACGTGGACGAGGTCCTCTGATTTGCCCGTGGGAGGCGTCCAGACCGCGGGCCCGATCGAGGCCAGCCGCTGGAACCGCGGCTCGAAGTCGCGCCTTGCGGCGTCCAATGACGCCTGGAGATCGTAGGGCTGTCCGTGGTCCTGAGCCGCTCTGTGCTCCCAGTACATGGCGTTGAAACGGTTGGCGAGCGCCGGGATGATCTCCTCACGAAAGTAGCGGTCCATCGGCGACTGGTCACCCGCGACCCAGAAGGGAGCCATCCAGGTCTTGGAGTATTGCGTGCAGTAGTCCTGGGTCATGTCTCGAATCAGCCGCTGCTCCGGATTCGAACCCCCTGAGAACCCGGCGCTGACCCCGATGCGCATCCAGATATAGAAGTGAAAGAGATCCCGCTGCAGCATCCCGGTAATCTCGCGGGAGTAACCTTCGAACGGACCGAGTCCCGCGCGATTCAGCAGCGCGGGAAGACCGGCCCTCGATTCTTTTCTCAGGAGCTGCGACACCACTGCCCTTATGTCCGCGCTGTTCCTCGCCCCGTGTCTTCTGGCAATCGAATAAAGAATTTCGTGGAACGCCAGGACCGCCCGGCTGACGCTCGAATTCGCGGCGTGATCAAAGAGCCGGGCATCGAGATGCACGATGGTTTCTTCGTGGGCGTGAAAGTGGGCAGCGAGGGTGATCTTCACGCAGCTGGGATCGGCGAGCGGCTGAACCGGGCCCATGTCGTCCACGGGTTCGAGTCCGTAAGGCTCGCGGATGATGTCTTCGGGGTGGAGAAGCTCGATCTCCCGCTCGATGTCCTCCATGAGACGGGGCGAAACCCAGCTGATCTTGGCCATGAGCACGCGAAGGCCATGCCGAAGATCCTGGGAATCGAAGCGCGGGTCGATTTCTTCGCCGTTTCGGCGGGCTTCCCAAAGGTCCAGCGTCTCGACGGACCGGATGGACGCGATCGCGCTGCTTGGCAGCACCCGCACCCCGGAGGCCAGGATGGAGCGCGCGACGGAGGGATCGTTGAAGCAGACGACGCCGTTGCCGCCGCCACTGATGTCGCTTCCACCCTTGTCGGCCGCGGCGCGACCCTTGGAACCGTGGATCGCCTCGAGGTGGTGGGAGGGAGCATGGATGCAGTGGTGGTTTGCATCAAATCCCACGCACTGATCGGACCATTCATCCTGATCGGAAGAGGCGTCCTGGGCGGGCGGCACATCCTCGACGGGCAGCACATCCTCGACGGGCTCCGAGTCCGACGATCCATCCAGCTGCGGAACGATCGGAAACCGTACGTCCATGGGCAGGCCCGCATATTCGTGGTCGTAGTCGGCACCGATCTTCTGAACCAGGGACTCGATGTCCTCGCGGTCGATGGGGCGCTCGGGTACGCAGTGGGACTCGCCACCGTCGCGCAGGACGTCCGGCAAGCTAAAGGGCTCCACGCCCACACAGGCGGTCGAGATGGCCGGGATCAGTTTGGAGATGAGCAGTTCGTCGATCACGGCTCTCTGGGCTTGAGGCGAAAAACCAGCGTAGACGGCGAGCCTCGGGGGGTACTCGGCGTTCGACCGTTCGGTCATGGCGCGCTCGATGGTCCGGCGGCGGACCTCCGGCGTGGCACCGGATACCAGCCCGTATGCCGACCTGGCGGTCTGGAGAAGATCCCGCACGATGGGTTCCATGATCTCCCGCACGTAGGTCTTCATGACGGGTTCGAAGGAGAGATCGAGGCGCTGGGCCAGCCGCATGAGATCGCCGATCTTGCGGTCCTTGTTGTCGGAGAGAATGAGACCGATCAGAGCCCGCGTGCGTCGACTGGTGTGCTGACCGTGGTCCCGGGCGGCGGCGTAGAGAAATTCGTGGAGAAGGAGGACGGCCCGGCTCTGAAGGCTGTGCGAAGGGTGATCGTAGAGCCGACTGTCGACCGTGATCTCAAGGCCGTGTGAAGTCAGCCGCTGGGATGCGAGCGTGGCGGTGAAGCAGTGCTCGTGGTCGATGGATCCCAGGGGATTGTGGTCGCGAATCTGGGGCATGGCCCGCGTGGATTTTTTGATGGCGCCCTTGGCGAGCTGCTCCTGACCCCAGCGCACGGTTCGGGCCAGCGGTGGAACCTGATAGCTCAGTCGATCGATGATCCGCCCGAGAAACGCGTCTACGGTCTCGTCGCCCGAAGGGGAGATCAGCGGCTCGGGCCCCGCGCTCTGCCAGCCACGCGGCAGGCGGGCCTCGAGCAGATCCACCATTTCGACCGACTTCACCTCATCGAGGTGATGAGAGAGAAAATCTTCGACCCGATCCGGAGGTACGCGGCCGGATGAATCCCGGTAGGGGTCCAGGGTAGAAGGGTGCTCCACGCAGACGACGCCGTTACCGCCTCCGCTGATATCGCTTCCGCCGCCACCGCCGCCGCACGCGCCGAAGAAAAACGCGCAGACCGCCAGGGCGAGAATTCGCCTCAGTTCCACCATCGGGACCGGAGTTTGCAATATTGAACTATTTTGGTCAAGTAAGGAAAATGGATCCCGCCCGGTTCCCCAGTTCCCCCTCTTGGGGAGACCGAGAAGCCGGGCGGGCACCAGCGAAAAGCTGGTAAATCAGAGGGTTAGAACCCGTACCCTCCGACGGTCTGGCACTGGGCAGTGGCCTGACCGTTCATGAAGGGTTCATAGGTGGAGTAGACGTAGGCGTACTCGAAGCCGCCCGGCGGCACCACGAGGTTGGCCCACGAGGTGATCCACTGGCCGCTCGCGGTGATCCCCACCACACGCACGCTGCAGTTGAGCGTGAGGTAGGTCTCGTTCGAGACCTGGGCTTCGACTTCACCGGGGGTCACCATGACCATCGGCTGCACGTAGTAGGCATGGGCCGTCGCGGGCAGGGCGCCGAGGCCTCCGCCGACCAGGCTCACGATCATCAGGGCTTTCTTCATTCCGTTCTTCAGGTTTTTCATATCCAGTTCCTTTCGCTGGGTTTTGGGTACTGACGCGACGAGTTATACGCATCCCCGCGAAAGGCCTGTAGATTTTGTTAATTAAAAACAGTCGAATTTTTTAAGTTATACTTAAATCAATGTCCGCGACTCCGGTCGTCTTCGACTTCAACGATTACAAAGCCTTTCTTCTCGAACGGATCCGGAGCTCCCCTCAAAAGGGGCAGCGGTCCCGCATCGCGCGGGCCGCGGGCTGCCAGAGTGCGTACGTCTCACAGGTCCTGAATGGGCACCTTCAGTTCAGCCTCGAGCAAGGCGAGGCCATCGGGCGGTACCTCGCCCTTTCGGAGGACGAGGGTGAGTTCTTTCTGATGCTGATTCAGAAGGCCCGGGCCGGTACGCCGTCCTTGAGGCGCCACTTTGACCGGCGGATCGACCGCATCCTCCAGGCCAGAAACCAGCTCAAGAACCGGCTCAAGAGCGAGCCCACGGTTTCGCCCGCCGACCTCACCCGATACTTCATGCATTGGGACATCGCGGCCGTGCATGCGCTCTTCGCCACGCAGGATTTTCGCACGCCCGAGGCCATCGCCGCGCGGCTCTCGCTTCCGCTCCCGCGGGTGACCGATATCCTGGCCTTTCTCGAGGCCACGGGTCAGGCCCGAAAGGGCCCCGAGGGTACCTACGAACGGGGCGCCGCCCGAATGCATTTTGGGGCCGACCATCCCGTGCTGCCGCTGTTTCATCGAAACTGGCGTCTGCAGGCCCAACTCTCTCTCAACCGGGAGGCCCAGCAGGATACCCACTATACTTCTGTGATCACGCTTTCGGAGGCGGATGTGGATCGGGTCAAAAAGCTTTGGACCGAGTGGATTCTGCAGGTAAAGGACATCACCGCGGCGACGGATCCGCGCGATCTCCACTGCCTGAGCTTTGATTTCTTCAGGGTCTGATCCCTAAAAACACCGCGGGGCCCGGGCGGGGCTTTGATCCCCCGTCGCCGGACCCCGCGACTCTCAAACGAACTCTGTCGTCGAAGAACGTCTAGCCGTTCTTTTTCTGGAACTCTTTCATGAAGTCCACCAGCGCCTTCACACCCTCGATGGGAAAGGCGTTATAGATGCTGGCCCGGATTCCACCCACGGAGCGGTGGCCCTTGAGGCCGTCGAGGCCTTTGGCTTGGGCTTCTTTGACGAATTTGTCTTCGAGAGCCTCGTCCTTCTTCACGCGCCAGACGATGTTCATGTCCGAGCGCCACTCCTTCTGCACGGGGCAGTCGTAGAAGCCGCCCGAGGAGTCGATCGCGTTGTAGAGGATCGCGGCCTTTTCCTGGTTGAGCTTCTGCAGCTTCTCGGGGCCGCCCTGCTTCTCGACCCAGTCGAGCACCTGGCCGACGGCGTAGATGCCGAACGCGGCCGGGGTGTTGAGGCGCGAGCCTTCTTTGATGTGGGCGCGGTAGGACCAGAACTCGGCGATGTCCTTACGGGCCGTGTTCTCGGCCCAGTCCTTGTTGATGATCGCCAAGCACACGCCCGAGGGGCCCAGGTTCTTCTGGGCGCCGGCGTAGATGAGGTGGAACTTGGACACGTCGATGGGGCGCGACAGGATCTCCGACGACATGTCGGCGATCATCGGCACCTTGCCGGTGTTCGGAAAACCGTTGTTGTACTTGGTCCCGAAGATCGTGTTGTTGGTGCAGATATGCACGTAGCACGCGTCGGGGTTGAACTTGGCGTGCGAGTAATCAGGGATGTACGTGAAGTTCTTGTCCTCGCTCGTCGCCACGACGTTGCACTTGGCGACGCGCTTGGCTTCTTTGATGGCCTTCTCGGTCCAGGCACCCGTGTGGATGAAGTCGATCGGATGGCCGTCGGTGTAGAAGTTGTAGGGGGCCATGGCGAACTGATGCGTGGCTCCGCCTTGCAGAAACAGCACCGAGTGCGTCGCCGGAACCTTGAGAAGGTCGCGGACCTTCTGTTCGGCGTGGGCGATGATGGCGTCATAGGGTTTGGAGCGGTGACTCATCTCCATCACCGACATGCCCGTGCCCTTGTAGTTCAGCATCTCGTCCCGGAGGGTTTCGAGAACCGGTTCCGGCATCACGGCCGGGCCCGCGCTGAAGTTAAAAATGCGTCCGTATTTCATCGAGTCTTACCTTTCTCCATTCCCACCCGTTCGCAACAAGCACCCCATTTTACGACGGCGGCACGAACAGGTGCCAGACAATAAATATCGTTTAATTACAGTATCTTGTGCATCTTTATCACCAGAGGATAAAATATAGAAAGGGGGTCTCCTTGAAGAGCCGGGCCGTCCTTTCGGGACTTTTACTGACCGCCGTCGGGGCCTTGGGCCCGTCGTCGGCCTTTGCGGACAGCCTTTCGGGACTGGACCCTCTCGATCCCCACACGCACGAAACTCTCATCGTCAAATCCGTCCTTCTTTCCAGCGGCAGGCCCGACGCCGCGCTCACGCCTTCGGCGTGTCCCACCGACACGCTCCTGGATCCACGCCTCGAGTTCCACCGCACGGAGTTTGGGGCCGAGCTCAAGGACTACTGCGCGAGTCCCAGCGCGGATCTCTGCGCGCTCGAGGCCAAGCGCTGCAAGGCCGAGTTCCCCATGAGCGAGCCACCGTGTGTGGCGAGCCATGCGCCCTATCAGCCGGTGAGGGTTCATTCGATCGAGCTCCTGAGGCGGGCGCGCGCCACGGCACGGGAGTTCTTTGACCGCGTCGTTGGACGGTCGAGGGGGGGCGATACCACGTTCGTCCGAGGGTGCTGTGGAACCGGAAGCACTCCACAGGCCCAGGCGTGCCGCAGGAGTCTCGCGGCCACGGAGCTCTACGTTCTCCCGGCCGATCCGGACGAGACCCTGCACTACACCGCCTTTAACCAGTCGACAGTGGAAGCGACCGGCATCCGCAACCGCGTGCTCATCTCCGACTCCGCCTTGTCGGCGCACCTGAGCGACCAGGGCATCGAGGAGCTCGTTCTCCACGAGCTCTCGCACTCCTGCCAGTTCAGCAGGCTCCATCTGGACGCGCCGGACGGCGAGACGACGGGCGCGCTTCACGACCGCTTTGACCATTTCAAGTTCAACTCCCCCCGCGGAACGACACGGACGCGCACCCACGCCGACCTTGCGGGAGTGCTCAGCCCGGGAGAGGCCCAGTGCCTGGACCATGAGCTCGAAGGGGCCCTCGCGGGCGCATCGGCCGCCACGGAGGGAAACTTTCCGACCGAGCTCTTTGCGGAGGCCTACTCCGCGTCTTTGAGGGCGGCGGCGCCGGATGCGGACCTTGGACGGTTCATCGCGTTCTGCCATGGCGAGGACTCGGACGCGGCCGACCACTTGCACCCATCAAACGCCATGATTCTTCGATGCCTCGGCCAGAGAATGCGCGACCAGCTTTGCCGGTCCCACTGATCGGGGATAAACTGGGAGAACGATGAACAAGGTCCTCCTCACCGTGATTTTGGGTGCCCTCATGAGCCAGGCCGCGTGGGCCAAGGGGTCTTCGCTCCGGGCGGCCCTCTGGGCCAGCCGCGATCCTAAATTTCCCAAGGACCACACGTGGGTCCTGACCTACATCGGCGATGAGCCGAAAGGCGCGTGCAAGGTCGTTCTCGAGGGGGTCCCGGACAAGGGCGCTCCGCCGGGATTCAAGTGGCCGGCCGCCAATCCGAACTGCGCCAAGCTCAAGTCGGTGCTCCGGAGCCTCGCCAAGAAGATCCACAAGGCGCCTGCTCCGCCCGGCCCGCAGGAGTTCAAGGGTGACTACTTCTTCAAGATCGAGATGAATCACCAGTCGTGGACCTTTCTCAGGCCGTTTCCACAGCCCTGCAAGGTCATTCCGGATGGTGGCGTCGACTGCTCGCAGGACGTGATGCTGCCGGGCTGGATGCACGAAGCCGACCAGCTTCTGCACCTGGCGCACGTCGGATCGCCCCTGGGGCGTCCCTGAGGGACCGACGGGGGTCCCGCATCAGTAGCGCATCTCGACCTTGAGCCCCTTGGCTTCGGCCATGGTCGTGTTCTTGACCGCGCGGACGGCGCAGTCCTCAAACGCGCGCGACGAGGTGTCCGCGCTCCCTGGTGCGACCGAGACCTGCGTGGGGGATCCCGAGTTGAATTCCGCGTCCAGCTCGAGGTGCCCCAGATGAAGCGGGTTCTTCAGCAGTTCTTCGCTGGCGCAGGTCGAGAGCGCGGCCGTGAGCGTGTCCATATTGGGTTCGCGGCCGTCCTTTGAGTGCCACTTCACGGACCAGTGCGGATCCTTTGCCTGGGCCAGCCATTCCTCTTGGATGGGTTTGCTCTCAGCGAGGCCGTTCACGACAGAAGACCTCCAACCTTTGGGCACCGTGTGGACAAAGGCATCCTTGAGCAGACCTGCCGCTCGCCGCGTGGTGAGGGGCTGGATCTTGAGCCCGTCGCCGAACTGAAACTCGTACGAGCCGCCGTAGTTCACCTTTCCGTCGGCCACCTCGATGGAATTGGCCCCCGGATCCGCGGTCCAGGTATGCATTCCACAATGAACCGTGCCCAGGCGATAGGTCCCCGCGGGCAGGGTCAGCAGGGTAAAATGCTGGTCGCCGAGCGAAAATGTTCCCACGGTTCCGGAGCTCCCGGCGAGATCGACCCGGCACGTTCCGGGCGATCCCGCTTTCACGGTCTTGACCATTCCCAGGAGGAGGCTGGTCCGAACGGGTCCCGCTTCTTCAGGACCCACTTGGCCCAGGGGTGGAACGGAAGCGCAGGACGCGAGCAGGAGGGATGCGGCTACGGACGCCAGACGAAGAATCATGTTGATGAGTCCCCTTTTGAGAACAGTCTACAAGGCTTTTGGCCGGAGTGTGATGGTCTGATCCACGCCGCTTTGGATAATGGCAAGCGGAGGGGCGACCCAGGTCTCGTTGCCGTGGGCTTCGACCCAGCAGCGGCCCGAGCAGAGGACGTCAAAACCCTCGGGGTAGATCCGGCCCGGGACCGAGAAAACGAGCGGCGACCGGAGCGCGGGGTCCGGGCGGTACCGCAGGGTAAAGGTTCGGGTGGCGCCGTCGTAGCGGTACCAGAGCGGGGTGCCGGCGACGCGTTCGGCGTAGGGCCGGACCAGCACCTGCATCAGGGGTTCGATCTCCGTGCCGTCCTCGTGGAGCATGGCGTACGGATCGGGGAGCCGCGCGTAGTCCCAGTACATCGAGCCCGCGGCGACGGCGCCGGCGGCGTCGTTCTGGGCTTCCATGTACTCGGCGATGTGGGGGCGGGCCGACATTCCACCATATTCACCGATCCAGAGCGCTCCGCCGAGGCGGGCGGCTTCACGCGAGAGGTGGGCGACCTTGTTCAGGATGTCGTCGCGGTGCTTGAGGTCAAAGCCCTTACCGCTCTCGGCGTCCGTGTCGTAGGAGTGGGGCGAGTAAATCGCGTTGCCCACCGAGAACTTTCTGAGCGTCGTGGGGAGACCGGCGTTGCGCGTGGCCGAGGGCTCGAGAAACGCGAGCCACGAGGGCGCGTACAGGCGCGCCGCGGTCACCGCCTCTTGGTAGTACTCGCTCAGCGCGCCGTGCTCAAAGAAAGGCGAGAACCACAGGGGTTCGTTGAAGGGATCCATGCCCACCACCGCGGGGTGCGACCCCAGGCGCTGGGCGACGGCCTGCCAGAGCGACGCAAGGTGCGCGCGGCGGTCGGCGTGCATCCAGAAGCCCGCGAGGCAGGCGAGCACGCCGGGTTTGAAGTTGTTCAGAAACCACGGATTGCCGGGCTTGAAATGCTCGTAGTGTTTGGCGTCGCAGCTCCAAAGGGGCGCGCCGTTTCCGGCCCCGGCGGCAAAGCCCTCGCCGTACACGTCCTGGTGCATGTCGAGGATCACCTTGAGGCCGGCGGCGTCGGCCCAGTCCAGGCGCCGCGAGACCTGATCGAGATAGTCCCAGTCGATGCGGCCTTCTTCGGGCTCGATCGCGGCCCAGGAGATGAGAAACCGCACGGCGTTCATGCCCCAGTCCGTGCGGATGCGGTTAAAGTCGGCCGCCTGGTGGAAGTCGAAGTAGGGCTTCTTTTTATGCCCGCCGGAAAGGTTGACGCCCCTGAAGATGACGGCTCTGCCCTGGTCGTCGCGGATGAATCCACCACCCACTGACCAGCCTTCGGTGGCCGCGGCGCGGAAGGAAGAGAGTACTGCGACGAAGAGAGTGCCGGCGAGGAACCAAACCAGACCGGCCCAAAGCTGCCTTGAGCGGGGCCTCATTCGGACAACTTTGCCATGCGTCTGGAGCGGCGATCAAGAGCTTAGGGACCACAGACATGCTCAATGTTGACGTGCTCGCGCTGCAGCAGGGCCGACTGGTCGCTCCACAGCCAGGTCAGCGAGTAACCCGCCGCGCGATTGAGCTGTTCTCGCTCTCCGGCGGAGAGGGTCGGACACACCGTTTCAAGGTCATGGCCAAGGCCGGAGATGAGGGGATCGATGTCGTGGGTGGGGCCGTGGGCGAGCGCCTTGCCCGCGATGACGCCCAGGCGGCGCGCCAGCGCGAGGACCGGTGTCGCGTGGCCGTCGGGGCCGTCGGGGTAGAAGCGCTGCTCGAGGGCCCGGTGCTCGCCGGCGGCGTGATCAAAATTCGCGGGGGCCACGGTTTCGAGGGTGGCCCGGTCGAGGATGAGGGTGAGCAGGGGCCAGCCGCTGCTGACGTCGCCGGACTGGGGCCGGGCATTGGCAAAGGCCACGAGGGCGTCGTGGGCGGCCTCGAGTCCGCCCTGCTTGGCCTGCATCAGACCCACGACCTGCTCGACCGCGACCTGCAGCTGGCCGCGGTAGCCGGCCATGAAGCGCATCCAAGGTTGAAGGTAGGCCGACGTCGTCCAGTCGGGGGCGTCGCGCATGAGGCGGCATGCGTCGGCGCTTTCGCCGTGGTCGTTTTCAAAGCAGCACGCCGAGGCGAGGTAGGCCACGTCGGGGCCGTAGGTGTGGGGATAGCCGGCGATGTGCAAGAGCTCGTGAAACACAGAGGGCCCAGGCCGATCGGGGTTGTCCGACTTGTCGAGCCGGAGCGCGATGGTGGGAAACGTCGGGTGAGTGCAGTCTCCGTGGGCGACGGCGGTCGCGCCCTTGGTGACCGTGATCGTGCCGCCGTACGACTCGGCCGAGTGTCCGTCCGTCGGCACGCAGGTGACGTGCACGGGGCGGCTATAGCCCGGGATCAGAAAAGCGGTGAGGCGCGCGGCCGCCACGCGCGCGAGCTTGGAGTTGCCCAAGGAGTCGGGTGTCGATCTGTCCGTGAGGCAGGCGAGGCCACGGTGGAGGATGCGCTGAAGATCGTCGGTGAGGCCCGGGATCCCCGAGCGGTGGGGAGGCGGGCCGGGATCCTTGAGATCCGGATTGTGCGCGGCCCAGTCGCCGCAGCCCATGGCCACGAGGTTGTTGCCCAGATCCACGCCGGGGTGGCCTTGGGGATCGGTGACGGCGCCGTGATCCGCGAACTCGAGGTTCTCGAGGTGGCCGAGCAGGTCCCAGACTTGGTTTCGGAGCGCTTCGGTGGGACCGGGCCGGCGGCAGACGGGTTCTTCTTCTTGGAGCGAGGAGATCGAAAAGGGGGCGAGGGTTCCGTCGCAACGGATGTCGAGGCGGTCACCGCGGCCTTGGCTCAAGCAGCGAGTCGGCGGCGCGAACGTTTCGATCACCGCGCCGCGATCGCCCGTGCGCGACCAGCGTTCGAGCGGCGTTTGGGTGAAGTCGGTCGTCTCGCGGGCTTCGAGTTTTCCGGCCGAATCAAAGACGAACTCGTGTTGAAGGTAGCCGGCGGGATCGTGGATGCGGAGTTTTCCACCGGGGAGCCCTTGGATCTGGAGACTCGTGGGAATCACGGCGAGTCCGAGGACTGCGATGGTTCGATTCCAAGCCACTCCTTATTGTACCTCTGTCACAGATAAGCTTTTAGTTTCAGATATTTAAACAAAATTTGCGTAACACGTGCGAAGTTACGCTTGACTTACGCATGGGGGGCCCGTAGGCTCTAAAAATCATGGTGGAGCATCACCTCACACCCAAGCAGAAGAAGCTCCTGGAGTTCATCTCGAGCTACCAGGAGCGCAAGGGGTACGCGCCCTCCCAGCATGAGATCGCGCGGCACTTCGGCTTCAGCTCCCTCGGGACCGTGCAGAACTACCTGGTCCGGTTGGAACGGCAGGGGCTCCTCCAAAAGTCACCCAATGCCCATCGGGGCATGAAAGTTCTTTCCCCCACAACCACACACGGGGAAGGGTCGGTCGACGAGACGACCGAGCAGATGGCGGAAATGGAAGAGAACGGGAGCGCGGACTCCCGTTCCTTTCCCTCCGTCATCGAACTTCCCCTCGTGGGGAAGGTGGCCGCGGGCCGTCCCATCGAGGCGGTTCAACGGCAGGAGACCCTCGAGGTTCCCCTGTCGCTCCTGGGCCGCACGCAGCTCGGGGCCGACGGGCTCCCGACCGTCGAGCACATGGTTTTAAAGATCCAGGGTGACTCCATGATCGAGGATGGAATCCTGGACGGAGATTTTGTGATCGTGCGCAAGCAGGGCACCGCCCACAACGGACAGACCGTGGTGGCCTTGGTGAACAACGAAGCCACGATCAAACGGTTTTATCGCAAGGGTCCGCGCGTGGAACTCCATGCGGCGAATCCCAACTACGACCCCATTCTGGTGGAGTCCCTCACCGAAGGTTCGGTGGGGATTCCCGATTTTCGGATCGAAGGGGTGCTCGTGGGGGTGATTCGACGTGTGGAGTAGCAACTAGTCACCGCATCCAGATCAGTGAAGTGAATCATGAACGGTTTTGGCCGTGAGGCCAAACTACGCCCTGAGACGCCGTTTGAAACGGGGTTTCAAAGGGGCAGGGAGAGGTACGTCGTGTCGACGGCGGTTTTTAAATTTTTAGAGGGTTTCTCCCCCGTGGATCGTCCCTCCGGGATTCGGTCGGTGGGTGGAGAAGGAGATCGGGTCAAAAAAGATCAACCGGAAACGGAACCGGCGGGTCTCAACGTCTACCCCGAAACTTCTTCTTCATCGCCGGCCGCTCCCGGGGGGGCGCCCGTCACGGCCGGTGCTCTCGCCTGGAACCTTCGTGAAAAACTGCTGCGTGTCGTGCAGGCGGCGCCCTACCAGGTGCGTGGCTTCCGCGCCCATTCCCATCTTCCGCCGGCGGTCGAGGGGATTCCCCAGGGCGCCGTGACCGAAGTGAGTGGTCCCTCCGGCGGCGGAAAGACCGAGTGGATGCTGCGCTTCTTGGCCCGGCATCCGGAGCTTTCGTGTATTTGGATCGAGCAAGGAGAGCGCCACTCCCTTTATCCGGCCGCCCTCCACCAGCGGGGCGTGGATCCGGGACGGGTGCTCTGCGTGGAGGTCGCCGAGACGGGAAGCCAACGGGTGCTCTGGGCGGCTCTCCAGGCCCTCTCCAGCCGGCTCGCTCCCGTGGTCGTGGTGGGTTTGGCCGAGGGGACGTCGCTCGAGCCCGTGGACCTCAGAAGATTGCAGATCGAGGCCGAGCGCTCCGGCGCGACGGCGGTGGTGATGGCCGAGAATCCCACGGAGGGACCCTCGTGGCCCCTCGCTCTCCAACTCAGAATTCAGGGGTGGCAGGATGCCGCTTCTTTCAATGGAACCGGAACCCGGTCCGCGGCGGAGCCCGCCGGGTTTCAGTGTCAACTCCTCAAAGGAAAGGGGCGTGTGTCATGGAACGGAATCGTCTGAGCCTGGTTCAGTCTGATCTCGGAGACACTGCGGGCAAGCTTCAGCTGGCTCGCAAGAGTGAAACGGAATTCTCCCGCCAAGAACGCAAAGCGGTGCGCCGGCGGGTCATGTGCCTGTTCTTCAGGCCGGTACCGGGGGCGGGAATCCTGGGCCGTCTGGGTTCGGAATGGGAGGTTCCCCTTCCGGCCATCGCCGAGAGCTGCCTGCGCCTGAGTCCGCGGGTGGCCGTGAGGCCCGGCGAGGCGGTGTTCGTGGACATCGAGCCGGGGGCAAAAAACACGGAAGAGGGATCGGTGCTCCGGGCCCTCATGCTCTGCAAGCGCTTTCGCTTCACCCCGCGGATCACGGTGGCCGATGATGCGCCCACGGCGCTCGCCATGGCCCGGTTTCGCTGTGACTCGCCCAAGGACCTGCCCCTCGAGTCCCTGTTGGATTACGCCAGTCCCTTTGAGCGCTGGGACCCCTCCGATCCCCGCGCCAAGCGCATGGGCTACATCCTGCTCTCGCTCAGGGGGTTGGGCATCAAGAGCCTGGAGGATTTCACGCGTCTGGCGCCGGGCTCGCTCGTGAGCCGGTTCGGAGAAGAGGGACAGTCCCTGGGCCGGGACATCCGCGAATCCCTCACGCGCCCCTGGCCCCGGTTCGCTCCGGAGGAGCGCATCGCCGAGGGCCGCGACCTCAGGGAGCTCGAGACCCAGTCCGCCTGCGAGGACTTTGGCCTCGTCCTGAACGGCCTCGAGTCCGTGGTGGACGCGGTGGCGGCCCGGCTCCGGGGCCGTGGCGTTCGGGCCGCGTCCGTGCGGGTCGAATTGGGACTCGAAGGCGGCGCCGTCCGCAAGTGGAACATCTGGCTCCCCGTGCCCCAGGGTTCCACCCGGGGAATGATGCCGGTGCTGCGCGATCGCATGCGCTTTGACCTGGACCGCGAACCGTTGGGCGCCGGGGTCGTGACCGCGCGTTTTTTCGTGCTCGAGACGGTCCGCAGCCGCAGGGTTCAGGGCGACCTGTTCCACGGTTCGGCCGAGGAGGCCGAGGCCTGGGATGCGCTCCTGGGCCGGCTCTGCGCCCAGCTCGGCAAGGAGCACGTCTTCGTGGGTAAGCCCGAAGAACGCCATCTGCCGGAGCGCGCGTGGTCGCGGGTCCTCGAGTCGCATCCACGCGGCGGTCCATCGTGCCAGGGACCGCCTAGTCCGACTGCCGAGCTCCCCCCGCGGCCCTCCAGATTGCTTCCGCAGCCCCAGCGGCTGCGGAAAGTGGGGCGGGTACTCACTTCCCTCAAGGACGGACGCCAATGGGTGGTCCGTCACTGGTTGGAGGGCGAGCGCATCTCGGGGGAATGGTGGTTTCACCCCAGCCATGTCCCCTACGACAGAAATTACGCGCAGGTGGTGACCGAGGCGGGAGAGCGGCTTTGGACGTTCGCCACCACGGACGGAAACCTGTACCTGCACGGGTACTTTGATTGATTCGGGACGACGATGGGAAAGGAGGTTCAAAAATTCGCGGAGCTCCGCGCACGGAGCTGCTTTTCCTTCCTCCGAGGGGCCTCACACCCTGAGGACTTGGTGGGGCGCGCCGCAGAACTCGGTCTGACCGCCTTGGCGGTTACGGATCGCAACGGTGTCTACGGCGCGCCCCGCGCCCATCAAGAATCCCTCAAACATCCCCAGCTCAAGCTGATCGTAGGATCCGAGATCCTTTTT
>DATJFU010000406.1:0-4493 GCA_035495495.1 Bdellovibrionota bacterium | reverse complement strand
CGATCGAGAGTCCCGCGAGCGCCATGGGCAGGAGTCCGACCGGCGAAAACACACTGAAGCGTCCGCCGAGCGAAGGAGCGATGTCGAGCACGGGCAGGTTCTGCTCGCGGCAAAACGCGCGGAGCTCGCCCTTCTGGGGATCCGTGATCCCCACGAACTGCTTTTGCCACCGGTCCTTGCCGAGCCACTCGAGGGCCAAGAGGGTTTGCGCGAGGGTCTCGAACGTCGTGCCCGACTTCGTCACCGAGATCACCAAGGTGTGCTCAGGCTTCAGGTCCCTGAGCGTGTGGCGCCAATCTTCGGCGTCCGGGTTCTCCACGAAGTGGAACCCGGGGCGGCGGCGGACTTTTGAGCGCAACGCCGACAGCACCGTGATCGGGCCGAGCGCGCTCCCGCCGATGCCCAAGAAAAGGACATCCGTGAGGGCCTCGTTCTCCAGGATTTTCTTGGCCAAGGCCTGCGACGGGCCCGCCTGGCAGAGGGCCTCCGTCGACGGAGCGTTGTAGAACCCGATTTCCCCCGATGTGAACCGGGCCTTGAGGCGTTCCCAGGCCTCATGGAGGGCCGTGGGGTCCGGCTGATGCCGGCGGGCGGTGGGTCCTTGTCCCTGCGGGACCGAAGCCAAGGGGCCCCAGTCGGCGGTGAGGGGAGCCGAACCGATCTTGGCTGCGGTGACGTTCACAGGGCCTCCTGACGCGAGAGGATTTCGCGGCCGATGATCATGCGCTGAACCTGATTGGTGCCTTCGACGATCTGCAAGACCTTGGCCTCGCGCATGTGCCGCTCGACCGGAAATTCCTGGGTGTACCCCGAGCCTCCCAGGATCTGCACCGCGTCCGTCGTGACTTTCATGGCCATGTCGGTGGCAAAAAGCTTGGCCATGGCGGCCTCGACCGTAAAGGGTTTGCCGTTGTCCTTGAGCCAGGCGGCGCGCTGCACGAGCAACCGCGCGGCATCCAGCTGCGTGGCCATGTCGGCGAGCATGAACGAGATCCCCTGAAACTCTCCGATCGGTTTGCCGAACTGCTCCCGCGCGCGGGCATGGTCGCGGGCCACGCGCAGGGATTCGCGCGCGATCCCTAGGGCGCCCGCGCCGATGGTGATGCGCCCGCCGTCGAGGGCCTTCATGGCGACGGTAAATCCCTGGCCCTCGCCGCCCACCAGGTTCTCGGTGGGGATGCGGGCGTCCTCGAACACGAGTTCCATCGTATGCGAGGTATGGCAGCCCATCTTTTTTTCGCGCTTTCCACACCTGAAGCCCGGTGTCCCTTTTTCGACGATGAAGGCTGATACGCCCTTGGGGCCTGGGCCCCCGGTTCTCGCCATGACGATGATCGTGTCGGCGATGTCGCCTTGGGAGATCCAGAGTTTGGTGCCGTTCAGAACGTAGTGTTTGCCGTCCTTTCGGGCCGTGGTTCTCAGCGAACCCGCATCGGATCCGCTCGAGGCCTCGGAGAGACCGAAGGCGCCGATCGCTCTTCCCGCCGCGAGCGGCGGAATGTATTTGGCTTTCTGCTCGGGAGAGCCCATCTGCGTCAGGATGATCTGGGGCAAACCCGTCACGGCGATCGAGATCGCATAGCCCATATTGACCGCGGCGATTTCTTCGATGGCGGCAATATATTCCTGGTACCCGAGTCCGGCGCCGCCATTCTCTTCTGGAATGGGCAATCCCGTCAGTCCCAGTTCGCCGAGTTTTCGAATCAACTCGGGGCGAAAAGTCTCGGTGGCTTCGTCGTGTTCCACGATGGGCGCGAGCTCTTTCTGAGCGAACTTGCGCGCCAGGTCCCGGATCTCCCGCTGGATGGCAGTTTCTTCAAAATGCATGGCTTGGAGGTACCACCGGAGGACGGGGCCGAACAAGGATGACTCAGAGCATTATAAGGTGACTTGTCTACTTTTGCATGAAATACTCCCGCTCAAGATACCTGGAAGGTATCCGGGGGATTGATGGAACTCTGGCAGGAATTTGGGGGACAGCCCCCCATTCGCATCCTCATCAACTACTGGGACTGCTCTCCAGAAGAATTGCGCGAACGGCTGGACGCCATTCAGCGCGAAGGTTTTTCGCACGTCTCGTCGTTCGTGCCGTGGCAGGCCTTTGAGGCCGACATCTCGCACAAGCTCCACAAGTTCTTGCAGACCGTGGCGGAGCGCCGTCTCGGTCTCACGCTGATCCTGAGCCCCGAGGTGGGCATCCACGCGTTGCACTCGGGCGTCCCGCGTGATCTCGCGTCGGCCGAGGACGGCCACGCCCGCCGCGTCGGTTCGGGCGCATGCGTCGTTCCGCTCGCGCCACGCTGGCACGCGCTGCCCTCCCTGCATTCGTTGGATTTCATGAAGCGCTACTGGGCGTTTCTCGCGCGCTTCTTGGGATTTCTCTCGGACCTGGACCGCAGCCAGTCGGCGGTCCTGAAGCGCCTGTCGGTCGGCCTCACCGGCAGCTTCTGGAAGTACTACCGTTCGCCGCTCGGGCCCGGTTTTGACTTTGGTGGAATTTCGGCCGGCGACGAGGGCAAGGCCGGGACCGCCGCGTTTCTCAAGTACCTGTCCGAGTACTACGCGCAACGCGAGTTCGCCGACCCGGACGCGGCCGCCGCTCAGCGGTGGAAGACGCAAGCCTACGAGGATCTCAACCGCAGGATCTTTGCCCAAAACGCCGAGGACCAGTTTCGCCGCCAGTCCGAGCAGATTCTTCTCCGGCGTTATCTGCCGGTGCCCCTCGAGCACATCGAGCTTTATACGCCCGAAGCCGATCCCGGCTACCTGTACTCCGCCGTTCTCCAGGTCGCCGCCGACGGCAAGGCCGACTTCTCGCGCCTGTCGCGGATCCTGGACTCGTCCGCAACCCGTGAGACAGCCGTCGACCGGCGGGTCTGCCGCCCGTGCGTCCATTGGACGGCCTTCGCGGGGTTTCAGACGCTCTCGGATTCGGAGCGCCAGTTTCTGCTCCTCAAGTCGCTGCTCCTGATGGCTTCTCGCGGGGGGGCCGTGTTTCTCGAGGATCGTGAGTGGCGCCGTTTGTCGCGTTCATTCCGCAAGCGGGCCGATCTCCTTTCGCGGCACCTCGCCGAGGGGCGCCTGCGCCTCTCGATGCCCGTGCTCCAGCTGGTTCCGCACGTGTGGTCGCCCGCCGAAGGGCCTTGGACCGAGCTCGGCCGGATTTTGGGTGGCGAGGCCCGCGCGGCGGCCACCCTCGATGTTCTCAAGGCGCACCCCGAGACCCGTCTCGTGGTCGTGGACCCCAAGTTCGTGCTCAGGGTCGACCAGGTTCGCGAACTCTTGGATTGGGCCGAATCGGGCGGGGCCGTGGCCATCCCGCACGGAGCGCTCCAGACGGGCTCGGCCCGCACGGAGCTTTCGGCGCGGCTGGGCTTCAGGCGCGACTCCGACGTGGGGGCCTCGCGCCATCACGCCATGGGCCGCGGACAGGTGATCTTCTACGAGGCCGACGAGTCGGGTTCGTGGCATGGACTGGCGGTCGACCTGCTCGAGCGCACGGGGATCAAGGCCACTTGCCGTCTGAGCGACGGCCGTCTGCAGGGCATCGCCCTCGAGGCGGGCACCGACGCCCGTTCGGCCGGGGTGTTTGTCCTCAATGGCACTCCGCGGACCGTTTCCGGAGACGTTCTCTTTGGGACCGCGGCCCGGGTCTCCGACCTGGCCATGTCCTTGTCCGAATCACAGCCCGTCCCCGTGGCCGGGACGCCCGCGGCGCCCTCGACCTTGGCTCGCCGGGTTTCTCTCGAGGTACCGTCGTGCGGAGTGATCCCACTACGGGTTCGCCCCGCGGAGGCGGGCGCCGAAGTCCCGCTCGAGACCGCCGTCGAAAGGGAGGACCATGCGACATCAACCCTTTGATTGGCGCACCTACCAGGAATTTCTGACCGTGGGCGGCCGCGCGGGTCACGCCGGTGAGAACCGCGCCCCCGCGCTCTTTGTCATCCGCGACGGAGTCGTGGTCTCGGCCTATTCGTCGGGCGAGGATCTCGAGGAGTGGCAGGGCGGCGCGAGCCAGGAGGTGCGCCGGCACTTTGCCCATCGTGAGCACCGTCTCTTGGATCAAGCTGAACTCGGAACCTGGCTCAAAGAAGCCCTCGCGCCCGACCATGTGGTGGATCAGGCCGAGGCCCTGCGCGAGCGCCTCGCGGGCGCTTCGGGCGCCGTGGCCAAGGGCCGCCCCGTCGCCTACACGCATTTTTTGCTCGAGGGTTTGCAAGGATGGTGGCGCCGGCTCCTGCCCGGCAGCTTCGGGATCTACCTCAGGCTCGAACGTCCCAAAGGCTCCGAGGCTCCCTCGCGCGAGCTTTGCCTCGTGGTTCGTGGCGGGCGCCTGGAATGCTTCCATGCCCCTGATCTTTCGGGACTCGCCAAGGTCGATACCCGTGGCGACGAAGATCTGATCCGGTTTCTTTCGGAGAAGTACCTGGTGCCGTTCCAGGGCGCGGTCGTGCAGGAGAAGGACTGGGAAGACTGGTCGAGATTGGCCGACC
>DATJFU010000405.1:0-8004 GCA_035495495.1 Bdellovibrionota bacterium | reverse complement strand
GGCCTGGGCCGTATTGACGTGGATCACCGGCGGGAGTCCCGCGGCCTGCAGGTGGCGCACGACCGAGTCAGCCCCAAAGGGGTCTGAGGCCACCAAGAGAATGCGGGTTGTCGCGGTCGGAGCCATCCCACCGACGGATCGGAACCTTTACCACTGGACTTGAACTTCGCCCCGGGCCCACCGCGTCAAAGCATCGGCGAGAAAGGCGGCGGTCTCGACCGCACCCCATTGGGACCAGTCCTCAAACCCTTCGGCGGGTACGTGAACAAACCCCACGGGAATCGTACGGGGGGCGAGTTCCTGCGCCAAAAGATAGGCGGTGTGGTTGCAAACGTAGGCGCCGCAGTCCGTGGACCCGTGGTCGGGCCACCCCGTGGCCAGGGCACGGGTCAGGGGCAACGCCACCTCGTCGGGCCCCCCCGGGAGCACAGAAGCGTTGTGGCGCTCGACTCCCCGATTATCGGGATGCCCCGGACAGTTCTCCCGGTTATGGGCCACGGTCTCGAGCCGCGGGCCGTGGCGCGCTTCTCCCAGGCAGAGCACCCCGCGCGGGGGTGGAAGGCCGGCCTTCTGCGCGAGCACGAGGCGGTCCATCACCTGCCGGGGCGCGGCGATGAAGGCCACGGGCAACTCCCAGACCTCGGTGTGCCAGTGCGAAAGTCTCTGACTGAGTTCGCGCACCAGATGTTGCGAGACGGCCACCGACGCATTTCTGCGGCGTCCGCCGAACGGCTCAAAGCACGTGATGAGAAGCCAGGGTGAGGCGGATGCGCGGATCTTCACCCCGCAAGTCTACCCCGCCGTTTGCTCGATGGACAACATAGGCAGGACCGGCCCCGCCCGGTCCAGGAAAGGGAGGCCCTTCGTTGACAGGGAGGGAGGCCGGTAGCACTCTCGGCGGCATGAACTTGCACCGTGTGCTCGCAGCCCTGGCCGTCACCCTGACTCTGGCGGCCCCCCTTACTTCCCATGCTTTTCCGGACATGGTCCGGCACGGCTACATCCACTGCGCCACCTGCCACCTGAGCCCCACGGGAGGTGGAACGATGAGCGAGTACGGCCGCGCGCTTTCTCAAGAGGTGCTCTCGAGCGCCGGCTCGGAGAAAGAAAACCAGCCGCTCTGGGGCGCGGTGAATCCGCCCAAGTGGCTGCAGATCGGCGGCGACGAGCGTGCGTTTTACTACGCCAACGGCACGCCCGCCGGCACGACGACCAAGCTCTTTATCATGCAGGCGGACGCCGAACTCGCGGCCGTCTCGGAGCATTTCAACGCCGTGGTTCGCGGAGGCATTTACTATCCCGGCAACTTTGAAAGCCGAGTGCACTACCTGCAATGGCATCCCGACGACCACTGGGGCATCCGGGCCGGCCGGTTCATGCGCGCCTACGGCATCCAGTTTCCCGAGCACCCGCTCGCGACCCGCGTGGACCTGGGCTTTGACCAGGGGATGGAGACCTACAACCTCGAGGCGACGTACGCGAGCGAGTCGTGGGAGATCACGGGCTCTGGCGTGTTTGGCAACTTCGGCGGACCGGGCCGCAACAACGAGAAGGGTTTTGTCCTCAAGTATCTGCGGCAGATCGGAGACGAGCCCATCTCGATCGGCGCGAGCTACGAGCTCGTCAGCTCACCCGACGGTGGAAACAAAAAGGTGCTTGGCCCCTTCGCCACCGTGTCGTTCGGTCCCAAGGTCTGCTGGCTCCTCGACTCGGGCGTCGTCTTCTACGACCCCGACAAGAAGGGCCTGGTCACGACGCAGAAGCTGGACTGGGAACCCACCCAGGGGCTGCACCTCTTTGGCACCCACGAGTATTCACGGCCGGACTTTCACGTGTCGAATACGGCGCGCACGGACTGGGGCCTCGGGGCCCAGTGGTTTCCGCGTCCGCACCTGGACTTCTTGGCGACGTACCGCCTTGAGAATCTGGACGCCCTCTACAAGGACACCTGGACCAGCACGGTTTGGATCCTGGGACATATCTACCTCTAAAAGGAACACTCTATGAAAATGCGTAAACTCTCGATGATCGCGATTCTCACCCTCGCCCTCGCTTCGCTGACGGCCCACGCCGGCGAAGTCACCGTCAAGGACGGCAAGGTGCGCTTCTTGGCCGTGGGCAAGCCCTCTCTTCTCAAGATCAAGGGCGAGGGTCAGAGCCTGAACGGTTCGGCCACCGCCGACGTCAAGGGTGACCAGGCCAAGATCGGCGGCACGTTCACCGTCGACCTCAAGGGCCTCAAGACCGGCATCGGCATGCGGGATCACCACATGCAGGAGAAATACCTGGAGTCCGAGAAGTTTCCGCAGGCCACGCTCAAGCTCGCGCCGTTCAGCGGCAAGCTGGGCTCCGAGCAGGAGTTCAAGGGCGACCTCACCTTGAAGGGCGTGACCAAGCCGGTGACGGGCAAGGCCACCGTGACCCAGTCCAAGGCAGGGGAGTTCGAGGTCAAAGCCACGTTCCCGATCAAGCTGACCGATTATCCCGTGGGCGTGCCGACCTTTGCCGGTGTGACCGTGGCGGACGACGTCACCGTCGAGACCGAGTTCACGGGTCACGCAAAGTAGCGCTTTACCGGACGCGCGTGGCGCGCGTCCTTGGCTACATGGGACTCAGCTCGCCGCCCGGACCCACGTCGTACTGCGAGATCGTGTTGTCGACCGGGTTCGTGGCGTACACATAGGCGCCCGACGGATCGACGACGATGCTGTGCGGGTTGGCGATCCAGCCGGGGGGCGGCGTCGCGCCCGTGCCGGAGGCGACCGTCGCAGGCGAGAGGGCCGAGAGCGCTCCGCCCACTCCGAGCAGAAACTGCGAGACGGCGTGCACGCCCGGATAGTGGGCGAGATAGGCATACTGGCCCGTGGGATCGACGGCGATGCTGTGGGGGTTTGCGATCGTGGGAGCCGTGGCCGGGCTCATGGGCGTGAGCGCGCCGCCCACGCCGATCGTGTACTGGTTGACCGTCGAGCTCCCCGCCCAGTTGTTGGTCACGTAGACCGACTGGCCCGCGGGATCGACCTCGATGTCGGTGGGATACCCGGTCGAGGCGGTGGCCACGGTCGCGGGCGTGAGCGGCACGAGTTCGCCGCTCGAGTCGATCGAATACTGCGAGAGCGTGTGCGTGTAGCTGTTGGTCACGTAGGCGTTCTTGGAGGTGCCGGAGATGCTCAACGCGATGGACCCCGGATAGGTGCCGGTCGCCACCGTCGGGGTCGACATGGGCACGAGCCCGCCGCTCGCGCCGATGAGGTACTGCGAGACCGTGTTGGATCCCGTGTTGGTCACGTAGACGGTGCGTTGGGTAGCCGCGATCGCGATCGGATGCGAACCGGTGGCCACCGTGGGCACGGGCATGGGGGTGAGCTCGCCGTTTGAGCCGACGTAGTACTGGGAGACGGTGTTGGCTCCGAAGTCGGTGACATAGGCGAACTTGCCGGTGCTGCCGACCACCACGATCCCAGAGGGCTGCGAGCCAGTGGCCACCGTCGGCGTGCCCATGGGCACGAGTCCGCCGCAGTTATCGAGGTCGTACTGCGAAACTGTGCCCGAGGCGAAGTTCGTCACGTACGCGTGGGTCCCGGACGTGTCCATCGCGATACTCTGCGGGCGGGTGCCCGTGGCCACCGTCGAGGGGGTCGCGATCTGGCAGGCCGTCGAAGGCCCGGGCGGAGGGGGGCAACCGGCCGAAAGGCCACCCAGCCCGGCGAGCAGAATTGTCGAAATCGAAAGGTTTTTCAGGCCCATTTGGACCCTAGGGGTACCACGAACCCGAATAATTGACAATATGCGTCAGAAACGAACGGTCATGTCGTTCGTGGCGCTGAAGCTGTCCTTAAACAGGTCCGAGTCACGCTCCACGGACCACTTGAGGCTGTGCTTCTTGCCCGGGCGGGGGTCTTTCTTCCACTCGGGCGAGCCCTTGCGGATTTCGACCACCATGTGCTCCTGGTCGGCCGGAAAGTCCGCCGAGCGGTACGAGCCGTCGAAGTAGGTGTTCAGTCCCCGCTTGAGCTGAAAGCGGTACGTACTGCCACGGACCACATGCAGGCTGCGATAGGGGTCGGTGAACACGATCCGCAGGGTCTGGCCGCCCTCGGTGAACTGGGCCGACTCGATCGTCACGTTGTTCTGGGGGCGCACCTCTTTGACGTCGTTCACGCGGAAGTGCACGTCCAGGTCGGCCGTGGGGCCCACCATGTCGACGTAGTTCAGGGCCGGAAAGTCGTAGCGGTAGCGCGAGTCACGCACGCCCATGCGGAGCTCTTTGCGCGTATAGCGGCCTGAGAACCACAGGTCGATCTTCTCGCTCTCACCCGGGAGCAGCACCGCGCCCTCGTCAAACCACATGCGGAGGGTGGCATGGGTGGTGTGCGAGAACACGTCAAAGCAGGAGGCTTCGGTGTGGTAGCAGGAGTTCATCACCTGGGTGCAGCGCTGGTAGGGGTGATGGTTGCTGTCGTAGTAGGTGTGACAGACGGTGTTGTAGCCGCAGCTCGGATGGGGACCAAACACCTGATGGTACGCGCAGTCCGTGCGGTACACGGGCACGTCGGCGGTCTGAACCAGGGGAGACGGCGTCTCGGCGGTGCGGGTCACGGTGATCTGACCGACATCATCACAGCCCGTCAGGGCGGCGGTCGAGGTCAGGGCAAGGACGGTCAGGACGGCGGATAAAGCCTGGCGTTTCATATCGGTCTCCTAATGCGCCGCACCTTCCCCCACCCACTGGTCCCAGTCAAGAATAGAAGGGGTGCGTTATAGCCCCAGGCCGGAAGCCCGATGGCACCAGTCATCTATTGGAACCATCGCCAAGCCCTTTAGGGCAACAGCCTGAAATCAGGGTGGAATGCGTTTTATGACGCCATAGGTCAGGCTTGGCCCGCGGATTGCTCTAGGGGGAGCGCCGGCCGCGAGCCGGAGGATTGAAGGAGAAACGGATTATGATGAAGCCCATCGAAAGCCTGACGGTGTCCCTGTTCCAAGCCGCCCTGCTCGTGAGCGTCCTGGCAGTCATCACCGCGGGCGTCTAAGCACCCGAACCGTACCCGGGGCCTGGGGGGTTCCCAGGTCCACCTCGCCGGCACCGGCGAGGGAGAGGTACCAGCGCCCGTCCGCGCCGACCCCCAGGCTCTGAATGAGCTCAAAGGGAAAGTCGAACCGCACGGCCGCCTCGCCCCCCTTGAGGGGGCGGATCCCGCCGGTGGTCAGAACCCAATCGCCGGCCACGTCCACCAGCCGTTCGCCCGCCAGTTTGAGACGCGACCTGAAGCGGCCTGAGACCCACTCAAAGACCGACGAGCCCCTCTCACCCGCTCCGCAGGCGAGGACGCGGTCCCCCGACAGGGCCAAACAGCGAAAGACCTGCCCGCCCGGCAAGGCCCCTTCGGCGTGCCAACGCCTCGGCGTGGTCATGAGGGGTAGATGGTGCACCTGGGCCCCTCCCCCCATCACCGCCGGAGTCGCGACCCAGAGCTGGTCGTGTGCGATGAACCGGCGGGCGGCCCGGATCTCCCAGAGCGACCCCGTGATCTGAAGTTCCTCCCAACGCCCGCGGATCCTGCGCCAGACCCGGTCATGGCCCCAGAGTGCGATGCCCTCGTCGCTCGAGGCGTCCGCGTCCGGCACCACGGCCACCGCACCCATGGTCATCCCGACCCCGGCGTCGGGCAGCGCAACCGTGGTCCAATGGGAGCCGTCGTCGGATTTGAGGAGCCGAAGCCCCTTCTCGGATTTTCCGACCACGTAGAGGCCACCCTTAGAACCGCGGGTCATGTCCCAGGGCTGCTCGAGCCCCTCGATCTGGAGGGGCTGGGCGGCGTCGCCCCGGACGACGTAGAGGTCCAGGCCGGTTCGCACGGCTATGGGATCCGACTTGGACCAAGAGATGAGGTCGAGCGCGCCGTCAGGCGGCGCGCCGGGCGATCCGATCAGGGGACCGAGACTCAGGACGGGGACCGCGGCGGCGGCCCAGAGCGAACGCAATCAGTGCCCGTTATTGGGTTGGAGCGCGGCCAGGTCGGCGGCCGTGCAGGGCGCCTGAACGTCCTGCCGCGGATGCTGGCGATCGTAGAAGTCGCCGGAGGCGATGTCGTGATTCCAGGTCTTGAGGACCGTGACCGCCGCGTCCCGAAGCGGAGGCGCGTCGTCCTTGAGCTGAACCTGGTCGGCGGTGAGGTTGAGCTCATTGAAACCGCTGCCTCCGGTGGCCAGATAATCGTTGGTCATGATGCGGTAGGTCTTGCTCTCATCGAGGGGCTGGCCCTTGATGAGAACGGACAAGACCTGGCAGTGCGAGGCCACGTAGGTCAGGTTGGACCACGAAAGCCCGCCGCCCGTGGCGCGAACCCCCATCTCGACGATCCTCTTGAGGGTCCTGCCGTTGACGGTCATGATCGCGAGCCGGTTGTCGAACGGCAGCACGTTGAAGACGTGGCCGTACTTGAGCGGACCGGCCGAAAGGTTGTCGCGGACGCCGCCGTTGTTGGTGAGGCCCACCTCCGGCGCGCTGTCGTCCGGAAAAGCCTGCATCAGATCGGCCACGAGGTTACCCATGGCGCTCTCACCGCCATAATCGCGGGTGAACTCGTCCAGGGCGCTGACCCCGAGGGGCGTCTCCTTGATCGCCTTGACGCGGTCAAAGTCAGGCTGGAGCAGCTTCACGACGGGCCGGTCCGGGCGGATCGTCTCGTCGCGGAAGACCGCGGGGGTCACGGGGTCCTTGGACTTGGCGACCACCCCGGAATTGCACGTGGTACCGCCCCTGGGGTCGGGCACGACGGATCCGCAGAGATTGATCGGACCGTGGAGCACGGACTTGACCTTGACGTCATCCCGGCTGAGTTCGACCCAGCTCACGTACTTGGCCTGGGCCCAGGGCTGCAGCACGGCCGTGCCGTTGACCCGCTTGGTGATGGCCTGGTGCGTGTGCCCGCCGACCGCGGCATCGATGAGGCCCGTGGGCAGCTTGTTCAGGAGCTTGAAGAGCTCGTCGTTGGAGCACGTGCTGAGGTCATCGACCTTCTCGGGTGAGTTGTCCGAGCACTCGCCCCCGATATGGGAGGTCAGGAGCACGAAGGTGGCCCCGCGACGGCGAAGCTCGAGGGCCTCGTTCTTGACCGGGTCGACCGGATCCAGGAACGTGAGTCCCGTGAGATTGGCGCGGACCGTGGTGTAAGGCGTTTCGATCGTGGCGGCGCCCACGATGCCGATCTTGATTCCACCCCGCTCGATCAAAATGGAGCGCTTGAGCCAGGACGGCGTCTGGCCGGTCTCATCCACCACGTTGGCCGCGAGGACTGGAAAGCGGGCTTCGCGAATGCGCTCCTTGAGGGCGCCGCGGGGGTCCTCGCCGGGGTGTTTCGGAACCGAGTCCTCCCCCTCGGGGCCGTAGTCGAACTCGTGGTTACCCAGGGCCGCGGCATCGACGCCGAGGCGGTTATAGAAACGGACGACGGGTTCGCCCTCGACCGTGTTGGAGACCAGGGTGCCCTGAAACATGTCGCCGGCGTCGAGGAGCACGACGGGACCCGACGCGTGGTCGCGCAACACCTTCACGTAGGCTGCCATGAGAGCGGCGCCCCCGTACTGCACCTTCTCCCCGTTCAGGGTGGTGGCTTCGTAGGGTTCCAGGGCGCCGTGGGTGTCGGCCATGGCGATGACGGTGACCGTGGGGCTGTGACAGCCACCCATGGCCAAGGCTCCCGCCAGGCTGAGCATGATGACACTCGACGTGAGACAGAGCTTCAGAGATCTCATGGCGTTCCCTCCCCCGAGAAACCGCGAAAAGCGAATGGTGGACAACGTCTTAACCCAGGCAGGCGGACCGGGGTAGCGGAGGCCTTGGGCCATTGCTATCCTAGAGAAAGACGGCAACCGGAAGGATCTTGCGATGCGTCAAATTCGTGCTTTTGGAATGCTTTGTGGAACTTTCCTGGCCGTCGCGACCACGGCCCAAGCCGGCCCCTCGCTCGTTTCAGTGAACCACGCGCGAAATACCCTCAA
>DATJFU010000404.1:0-9057 GCA_035495495.1 Bdellovibrionota bacterium | reverse complement strand
AGACCCGGTTGTCCGCGAGGAGCTGCGGCAGCGACATGGGATTGGGCGACAGCCAGGCCATCTCGAGCGCCTTGCCCATGAGCTTGGGGTCCTTGGGCGACGAGATCGTGGGCGTGGTGTTGAGAAGGAGGTTGCGGTAGTCGGCGGCCGCGCCCCCGAAGTCAAAGAGGCGCTCGCGCGCCATGGCCCGGTACACGAGCGCCTGCGTGTACTGGTCGCTCGACTTGGACGTGTTCATGACCTCGGTGTAGTAGGGCTCGGCGGCCGGCGCGCCCTGGAGCTTGAGTGCCACCTGGCGAAGCATGTCCATCCAGGCGGGTTTGATGGTGCTCCACGCAAAACGCTTCTGAAAACTCCAGTCCGAGTCGAGAACCTTTTCGAGCTCCCCGTCCGCGAAAAGGGCGCGGTTATGGGCCAGAAACCGTTTTGCCGCAAGTTCTCCGACCCTGGCCAGGTCGGGGCCGCCTCCGGGGACGAGCGCATCGTAAAGCGGCTCGAGAGCACGGTAGGCCAGGCCCGGATCGCGGGTCATCTGCGCGCTCTTCTCCAAGAACAGGCGCGCCTCCATCGCTTCGGCGCCCGGTCCGGCGGCGGCGCCACGCAGGAGCCCGGCGGCGCGGACCAGGCTCCCGTCCCGGGCGAGGAGCCGGGCGGCCTGCAGCTCTTCGCGGGCCAAACGCATCGCAAATCCGTTGTCGGCGCGGGCCGAGACGGCAAAAGGATGCTCGGAGGATCTCAGCCGCTCGAGGAGCGCCACCCAACGGCCGAGGGGCTGACCCAGCTTCTTGGGCGCACCCTTGTCCTTGGCGTCCTCAAAGGACCGGGGAGTGAGGGCGGGGGGCGGATCGCCTTCGGCCATGACCAAGGCCATGTCGCTTTCCATCCCAAGAACCAGGGCCTCTCTCAGATCGAGTCCGGCGGGCAGGGAGGTGGGAACCCCATCGGGGATCCGTTCGGAGAGCCACTGCGCGTGCTCGAGGGACCTCTCCGGATGCCCCAGCGCCTTTTGGGAGCGGATCAAAACCAGGCGCGCCGTGTACTGCCTCGGATCGTCGGCATCCAGAATCTTGGTCACGACCGAGCCCAGGTCGGCCATCAGCAAAAAATCCCGCTTCTGGGCGGTCTTGCCCACGGTACCGGCGTGGAGGCGCAGCAGGTGTTCGCTGAGCTGGTCGCGGGCGGCGTCAAACGGGTAAACGTCGCCAAACTCCTGGTAGAGGCCCAGGATCGCGCGCTCGGTCTTGAGCGCCTGTCCGTAGAGGCCCGAGTCGAGTTCCTGCTTGAGTGAAAGCAAGGCCACGTCCGTTGCCGCGTGAAACTTGCGGGCACCTTCGAGGACGCGCCCCTTCCACTCCTCGAGCGACTCGTTGTTGCGCTTCTCGATGAGGGCGCGGGTAAAGCCGACGAGCAGGGTCCCCATGGCGTCGCCGCCGTCCTCGGAGTCCTTGCCCACCTCTTTGACCTGGTCAAAGACGCCCGACACGGAGTACCCGGGCGCCTTGCGCACGTGCGCCTCGATGAAGAGCGGCACGAGCGTCTGCAAGAGTTCGTCGCGCTTGTCCCTGAGGGCGACGGATTCGCGGCTGGCGTCCTCGCCCTCGAGGCCGTCGAGTTTGCGGTCGATCTCGTGGACCTCCTGCTTGACCCGCTGGATCTCGACCACGACCTCGCTCAGGGACGACCCCTGCCGAACGGGGGCCTCCCCCTCCGCGTGTCCTGCGCCGGGCAGGACCCCGACGGACGGGCCTTCGAGATCGACCGGCATGGCCCGAGGGGCTGCGGCGGCGGGGACACGCCTCACGTGGGACGGCCGCGCCAGAACCTCGCGGTGGACCGCTGAGGCCAGAACGAGAACCGCGAGGAGTGGCGGCACGAACCGGGTGGGCATGGGACCTCGTCCACGGATCGTCAAAATGCCCCCGGAGCTACAGGATCTTAACTATCTTGAGGACTTGGATGGGCCTACCTCACGCCCTCTTCGGCAAGGGACTCGTTCCACGTGGGCTCGCGGGGGTTGAAGTGAAACCCCAGCGTGAAGAGAAAGTACATGTCCTGAAACGTGTTCCGCGCCAGGTTGAACTGGGCCCGGACCTCCAGGTACGCCGAACGCTTGAAGTGGGTTCCCCACGCGGCCGCGGCCCAGGGCACGGATTGGTCGAAGGTGGAATTGAACCCCCACCCCGCGCCCGCCGCCACATACGCGTCCCCCAGGGCACCATGGGTGATCATATAGGCCGGCATGAAGATCGCGGAGACCGCCCGGTTTCCCAAGGCGCCGCTGAAGAGGGTGTTGGCGTTCTTGAAATCAAACGCCTGGTACTCCAGGTAGGTCCGCAGGTTGAACGATCGGCTGACCGAAAAAAGAAAATGGGCACCCAAAACCGGAAATGCAAACCGGCCCGGGTTTGAGGCAAGGGCGCCGTAGGTGAACGTGGCTCCCGCATGCAATCCCCAAAGGGGCTTGAGAAAGTCATTTCCGGCCGAGGCCGGGCGCGCGCCCAGGAGTGAGGCGGCCAGCACGGTCGTCATTGCGGCGAGTCTAAGTCGGGACGGTCCCATGCTTTTCAGTGTAACCGATCTGTGTCACAAATACGGCCATGCTGTACCCCGAGATCGACCCCTACAACACGGGCAAGCTCGCCGTGTCGGAACTGCACACGATTTACTTCGAAGAATGCGGCAACCCCAAGGGCAAGCCCGTCGTGTTTCTGCACGGCGGACCCGGCGGCGGGATCGAGGGCAAACATCGCCGCTTTTTCAATCCGCAGAAGTACCGCATCGTCCTCTTTGACCAGCGCGGCTGTGGAAAGAGCACGCCCTTTGCCGAGCTCCGCGAAAACACCACCTGGGATCTCGTTTCGGACATCGAGCAGCTCCGCTCCCATCTCGGCATCGATCGCTGGCAGGTCTTTGGCGGATCCTGGGGCAGCACCCTCGCCCTCGCCTACGCCACGACGTATCCCGAGCGCGTGACCGAGCTGGTCCTGCGTGGAATCTTTTTGCTTCGCGACTGGGAGATCTCCTGGTTCTACCAAGAGGGCACGAGCGCCTTGTTTCCCGATGCGTGGGAAAAGTACCTGGGTGCCATCCCCGAATCGGAGCGTGGCGATCTCGTGCAGGCCTACCACAAGCGCCTCATCGGCAAGGACGACGCCGTCATGCGCGCCGCCGCCAAGGCCTGGAGCGTCTGGGAAGGTAGCACGAGCCAGCTCCGGCCCGAGCAGAGCTTTGTCGAGCACTACGGCGATGACCATTTCTCCGTCGCCTTTGCGCGGATCGAATGCCACTACTTCGTCAACGGCGGCTGGATGCGCGAAAAACCGCTGCTCTCCCAGATCCACCGCATCCGAAACATCCCCGGCGTGATCGTTCAGGGCCGCTACGACGTGGTTTGCCCCGCCAAGAGCGCGTGGGATCTGCACCGCGCGTGGCCCGAGGCGGATCTGCAGATCATCCCCGACGCCGGTCACTCGGCGTTCGAACCCGGAAACCTCAAGGCCCTAGTCGCCGCCACTGATCGTTTTGCCAATTAGAAGGGCGAGCTCTGCGAGCCCGGCAGAGCAGAGAAGGGCGACCTCTGCGAGCCCGGTAGAGCAGAGCAGACCGCGCCCAAGCGCGCGCGGGTGTTGTCCTTAAGGCCGACGGAGGAGTAGCGCTGGCTCAGCTCTTCGTCCCGGTCCCGGTCGATGTCATAGAGGGCGGGGTTCTGGGCGTAGTCCACGCAGAGCGCCTTCAGATGCCGTGCCACGTATTCAAATACCGGCGCGCTGTAGGCGCAGGTGTTGAGGGCCTCGTCCCAGTACTCGTTGATGTGGTCGCGGATCGTGAACTCGCGGGTGACCACGGGGCGGTCGCCGTCCCAGCGGATCATCGCGGACTTGCCGGCCACGACCCCATCCTCAAAGAGGCCGCGGTAGAACAGAAGCCCTTCGGCGTCGGCCACGAGGTCGCCGTTCGAGAAAATTCCCTCGAACTTGGATCCCAGGACTCCCGCCTCGGTGTCGTACCCGTAGGCGAGGCCGGCCGGGACGCCGTTCTTGCGAAATCGTTTGTACTCTTCCCACCCCACCGAGAACATGTGGGTGAACTTGTCGCTCCCGACGCGCACCCCCGCGACGTTGAGCGTGTGCGCGAGGTGCGGAAAAAACCGGAGCATGGATTTCCAGACGGGCAGGCCCGCGTAGATGCGGCTCGTGCGAGTCGTGTCGATGGTCTCGAGAGAGGGATGATCCTCGAGCCAGAACGAGATGCGCCTAAAACCCAGGAGCCCGTCGATCTTGTAGCGGATGTCGTGCGCGAGGGCGAAGTCGTCCCTGGCGCCCTTCCACCCCGACACGGCGGCCCGGATGGCGCCGTTCACGCGCTCATCCACCGCCCAGGCGGAGTCCGAGAGGGGGGTCCCGCGGCCGGTAAACTGGTCCGTTTCGGACGCCCATGCGGGGGTCGAAAGCAGCAATAGAACGCAACCCAAGCGCCAACCCATGCGTCGGTCTTATCCGGCTTTCTCAAGCATGTCGACTAGATGAGTCAACCTCCGGGGGTCATTGATTTCTCAAGTCCTTACCTGTACATAGCTCGCAGCCATGGAAGCTCCCAAGAAAGAAAAGAGCGCGCGGGACACGCGCATCGACAACGCCACGGTCTACCGTGAGGCGTGCCGCCGCTTTCTCCCCACCACTCGCCAAGAGATGGAGTGGAGGGGCTGGTCCGAGCTCGACGTGCTCCTCATCAACGGTGACGCATACGTGGACCATCCGACGTTTGGCATCCCGTGCCTCGGCCGCTTTCTCGAATCCCTCGGCCTCCGGGTCGGCATCGTCTCCCAACCCCGCTGGGACACGGTCGAAGACGTGGCGCGCATGGGCCGGCCCCGGCTCTTTGTCGGCGTCTCGGCCGGCACCGTCGACAGCCTCATCAACAATTACACGGCCAACAAGAAACCGCGCTCCGACGACATGTACGCGCCGGGCTCCAAGGCCGGCGGCCGTCCGGACTACGCGACGACGGTCTACGCCAAACTCGCCCGCGAGGCGTTTACGGACGTCCCCGTCGTCGTGGGCGGGGTCGAAGTCTCGCTCCGCCGCCTCGCGCACTACGATTACTGGCAGAACCGCATCCGCCCCTCGGCGCTCCTCGACCTCAAGGGCCTGGCCGACGTCATGGTCTTTGGCATGGGCGAGCGCCAGTCGCGCGTCCTGGTCGAAGAGCTCAAGGCCATCGCCGAAAACGGCGGCGTGTCCCTCAAGAACGAGGCCACCCAAAAGGCGCTCGCGCGCGTGCGTGGGCAGCGCGGCGTCGCCTACCTCGCCACCCGCGAAGAAGCCCGCGAGCTCCAGCCGCGTCTCACGCTCCCTTCGTTCGAAGAAGTGCGGGACGACAAGAAGAAGTTCGCCAAGGCCGCCTACTTCATCGAGTACGAGGCGTCGCCCTACAACGGCAAACGCCTGATCCAGCACCACGGCAAGGACGCGGCGGTCATCAATCCTCCGGCCTTGCCCTTGACCACCGAAGAGCTCGACGCGATCTACGAGCTGCCCTTCACCAAGGAGCAGCACCCCTCGTACAAAGAACGCATCCCCGCCGCCGACATGATCCGCTTCTCGGTCAACGCCATGCGCGGCTGCTTCGGCGGCTGCTCGTTCTGCGCCATCACCCTGCACCAGGGTCGCATCGTCCAAAGCCGCTCCGAGGGGTCGATCCTGAAGGAATTGGGCGAGATGAAGGACGTGCCCGGCTTCAAGGGCACCGTGAGCGACATCGGCGGGCCGACCGCCAACATGTGGAAGCTGAGCTGCAAAAGCACTGAAATCCAGAGCAAATGCCGCAAACTCAGCTGCGTGCACCCCAAGGTCTGCCCGCACCTGCACAAGGACCAGAAGCCCCTCACCGAGCTCATGCGCAAGGCGCGCAAGGTTCCGGGCATCAAGAATATCCGCATCTCGTCGGGCCTCAGATATGACATCGCGCTCGCCGACGGCGAGACCGGCCAGGAGTATCTCAAGGAACTCATCACGCACCACGTGGGCGGCCAGCTCAAGGTCGCGCCCGAGCACCTCGACGACGACGTGCTGCACCTCATGAAGAAGCCGGGCCTGCGTAACTTTGATCAGTTCGTGAGCTATTTCAAAGAGGTCTCAGAAGAAGCCGGCAAAGAGCAGTACGTGGTCCCCTACTTCATCAGCGGGTTTCCGGGCACGACCCACGAGAAGATGGAAAAGGTTCACGACTACCTGAAAGAAAAAGGGTGGAACCTGCAGCAGGTCCAGGCCTTCATTCCCACTCCCATGACGCTCGCGACGGCCATGTACTGGTCCGGGATGGATCCCATGACCAAGAAGCCGCTCTTTGTCGCCAAGGAGTGGAAGGACCGCAAGATCCAGCAAGCCCTCCTCCAGCCCAAGAAGCCCCAGCACAAGGAGATCCTCGCCGAGTACCGCCGCGATCAGCGCCGGCGCGGCGTGGAGGCGGGTTTCCGGGGCGGCGGCGCCCGGCCCACGGCCGGGGCAACGCAACAGGGTGTTGTGTTCAGTGGCTCACAGGGCGTTACGAAGACCGCAAAGCAACAAACCGTTGCGTTCAACACGACAGGGCCCCGCCGCCGTTCCATCGTCGAACCCCCCCGCAAGCAGATGGGACCCAAGCTTCTCTTGGATGACCGATAGGACGCGCCCCGGGGCGTCCGGCAGGGTTACATCCCGGGAGTGACGTGCGTGGGCCCGTGGGCCGCGCCCGGCGTCAGCACGATGGGGTTGGAATCGTGGTCCGTCACCTGCGGCGGCGCCGTCGAGCGCGGAGGCTCGTAGGCCGAGTCACCCCACTCATAGTGATCGTCCCTGAACCGGGCGATGACCCTGGGCCAGTTGCTGGCGGGGATGAATCCGTCTTCGACCCGTGCCCGGTCGACCCAGGGAGGTCCCAGCTCTTCGATGGTGAGCGAGGCGATGCGGTCATCGTTGAAGTCCAGGGTGTAGCGTGAGGGTCCCTGGAGCTGCCCGGAGGCCTCTTGATCGGAGACGCAGCGGATGTGCTTGTCCTGAATCCGGTTGCAGGTCCACGGGTCGCCAAAGGTCGAGCCGCTCGCCAAGCCTTCGAACTTCATGAACAGATCAAAGTGGTAGCGGCCATCGGGTCCTGGGTGCTCGCTGAAGCGGTCGCCCGCGGTGATGCTCACCCGATGGCTCCCCGTACTGGGGTTGTAGGGCATGTCGTATTGAGGGCCGGCTCCGCTGTGGGTCTCAAAGAACTCCGAGTGGCGGATTTCCATGGACCCATGCCCCTCAGGGCGGCAGGCGGCCGCCGCCAGCACCAGCCCGGCCATGGAGATAATATTGAGAATACGATGGGTTAAGTTAACCCCAGAAGCCCCCATCTCATAAGTGTACTAGATTGATAGGCTAAAAATCCAGTCCGGCCTGAAGGAGGAGGGAGTTAGAGAGCCCTCCCCCTCCCGGAAAATGCCACCGGGCCGAGATAAAGAAGGAGGGACCGCTCTTGCTGGGCCAATAGTCCTTACCCTCGATCGTGAATCCAGTGCCGGCCACGGGCGCGCCCGGAGCCTTCTGATTCCAGTACTGGGCGTGGCAGGCCCCCACCCCGAGATAGTGCCGGTTGTGGCTCAGGTTGAAGTTGAACCCGAGCGTGGCGGATTCCACCCCCACGAGCGCTGAAAACGTGCTCGGATCGGTCTTGGCCGGAAACAGATCAAACGCCAGGTGAAGCCCGATGACCGACTCCTGGTTCAAGCTGATCGTGAGGCCACCCACGGGATCGAACGAATCCATGCGCTGATTGACGAATGAAAATCCATCAAACGTCAAAACCTCGCTCGTGCTCCAGGCCAAGCCGCCGGAGAGTCCCACATGGACGAAGCGGGCCTGCGCGGCCTGGGAGGACAGGATCAAGAAAGCAAGAAGACCAAGATGGAGTTTTCTCATGCCTCCATTGTGGGGCCATGATCCAGGGCGTTCAACGAGAAACAGCGGCCGCCGCATCGATCACGGCGAGGGCGACCCGCGCGGCAAAGTCCATGTCCATGATGCCCGAGAGATCGGTCGTGTGATGGTAGTCGGGCCGCTCGAGGTTCTCGAGGGCGTTCAGATGCTCGTTCACGAGGAGCGCAGGCCATCCCGCCTCCGAGAACACGAGGCCGTCCGTATTGTAGAGGTACGCCCGCTCGTCGTTGGACTGCCGGATCACGGGGAGAAGCCCGGGCGCCACGCGCGTAAACGCGTCGCGGACACCGGCGGCGAACGCCATGGCCTCGGCCCCGTCGCCGGCGCTGATCTGCACGAGTCGGTCACCCTCGGCGCGCCATCCGATCATATCCATCACCCAGAACCCTCGGACGGACCAATGCGTGCGCTTGAGCCAGGAGACGAGCTCACGGGCGCCCAGGTCGTCGGCGGGATACTCCTCCCCCGTCAGGTGCGTGAGCCAGATGGGTTCTCTGCGTGGAACGTCGCGCAGTAGCGACGCCGCCCGAAGGAGCGCCGCGGTCGCCGACCCGTTGTCATCCGCGCCCGGCACGGCCACGCGTTTGCCGGTGGCAGCGTAAACGTCCTCGGCAAAGGCCGTGTCGTAATGGTCGGCCAAAAGAAGCGGGCGGCCCGAGCCGCCCGGCAAAGTCGCCGGGAGCACCGCCACGAGGTTGCTCTGGGGCAGCCCACGCCAGGTAAAGCGTTGCCGAAAGGTCGAGATCCCCAGGGCCGCGTACCGCTCGGCCAGGTAGTCCGCGGCGTCCTCGAGATCATGGTCCACGAGCGCGCAGTTCTTTCGGGCAAACGTCACGCGTCTCCCACTCACCGGAAACAGGGCCTCGCGCTCGCCGGCGACGATCCTCACGTCCTCGCGGTACGCGTCCCTGAACGCCTCAAAGGCGCCGGGCGCGGACCAGTCGCCGGTCACCGCCCCGTCGACGGTGGCGGGCACGGGTGGAATCGCGGCGTCGTCCACCCATTCCACCTTGGGCCCGCTGACGAGGCGCCACCGGCCATGGTCCTCGCGGGCGATCCATACGACCGAACGGCCCCATAGCCGGGGCGGAAGCGAAAGGGCGTG
>DATJFU010000403.1:0-3148 GCA_035495495.1 Bdellovibrionota bacterium | reverse complement strand
CAACACCAACGACCTCGCCGCCCTGATCGTCATGGCGGCCCCGCTCCTCGTGTTTCCGCGCCTGATCCGCCGGGAGTTCGGCCGCCCCCGGATCTGGGACGTCTTCTTGATCCTGATGATGCTGCTCGGGCTGGTGCTGTCGCAGTCCCGCGGCGCCTTCATCGCCGTGTTCGCCTCGGGGCTCGTTTACCTTCTGATCACCGCCAAGTCGGTCAAGCGCATGTTGACGGGCCTCGCGGCGATGGCACCGCTGCCGATGCTCATGGGCGTGGTGATGTCCATGCGCCATGCCGACGACCTGCAGGGGTCGTCGGAGTCACGGTTCAATTACGTCATCGCCGGGCTCAAGATGGTCAAGGATCACCCGATCTTCGGCGTGGGCGTCAACAACTACCCGCGCTTTTACGAGCAGTATACGCCTGCCTTCTTTGAGTGGGGCCAGCGCACGGCGCACAACTCCTGGGTTCTTTGCATGGCCGAGACGGGGATCCCTGGAGTAATCCTCCTGATGATTCTCTTCGGGATGGGACTCAAGGCGGCGTGGAGCATCCGGGCCAAGCGCCCAGAGTACCTGCTCTCCCTGATTTCATACGGAGTCGCCATGTCGTTTCTTTCGCACACCTACAGCTTCTTTCCGTACGTCATCCTCTTCTTGGTCTTTGGCGCCGCCCGGGTGCACGGGGGCAAGAAGGTCGCCGGGGCGGTGGCCGCGGTTCTTCTTCTCTTGGGCGTGCCGGGCAAGACTTATGCCGCTCTCGAAGGATCCGCGGGTGTCGACCGTCCCGTGGGGACGTACCAGCCCGCGCTCTCACCCAAGATCCAGCTCGCGGGTTCGCGCGGCGAGACCGTCAGCTTTCTCATGAAGGCGACCGGCGAGGGATGCTCTCCCATCTCGCTTCCGGCCTGGGCGGGCGGCGTGCACACCAAGTTCTATCGGGTCGAGACCATCCGCACCGAGCACCCGTCGTTTCCCGGCGCCTTCGTGGGCGAAATTGCGGATCCCCTGATTCCACTTACGGGCGAGCGCAGCCTTTGCGTCGGGCCCTAGGGTGAGGCGTGGGCTCTGGGAGAGATCGAGATCCCCAAGGATCACAAGCCCGGCGACCTGAACGGTGACCTGGGCTGGGGCAAGTCCAAGCTGGGCCTGTCCTTGCGGGTGTGGAAGATGGTCATCCCCTCTACCCCGGCCCTCCCGGCGTACTCCGAGGTGACGTCGTGGTTCGTGGTCAAAGGCCACCACGGGGCGTGGAACCAGGACGAGGCCGACCTGACGCGTAAGTACATCCGCGAGATGCTCAAGCATCGGCTGGCGCCCATCAAGACGTTCATCGCTCCGCTGACCGTCACGGGCGAGCCACCCACGGTCGATCTCAAGAACTCGCCGTCCGCCGACACCTCGTTCGAGACCAATGCCGTCCGCGAGCGGCCGGACTGGGCGTACATTGATTTTCCGACCGTCAAACCGGAGATCCGCGGGACCGCGGAGGGCGACCGGTACCTCAGGGCCGTCGAGAGCGCCGCCCAGAGTCTTCATCGGCCTGGAAAGCTGCTCTTCTATCTCTGGGACGAGCCCGGCGAGAAGAACCTAGAAGAGGTGGTGGCTCTGGCCAAGAAGGCCAAGACCCTCGCCCCATCGGTCAAGGTCATGGTCACGACGCCCTACCATCCGCAGCTCGATGGCGCGGTCGATGTGCTGGCTCCGGTGCTCAATCAGCTGGTGAGCGACGACTATCCCCCGATCGACACGTACCATCGCTTTCAGAAGAGAGGCGGCGAGGTTTGGTTCTACGTGAGCTGCATGAGCCACGGTTGCGACTACCTCTCGGACTCGGGTCACCCGGACATGGTGATCGACCGCACGGCCGCCTACGTTCGCTCGATTCCCTGGATCGCCCACAAGTACGGCGTGGACGCGTTTCTTTATTACGCCGTGGTCGAGGGTTACAAGAGTTCGCCCGAACGGGATCCGTGGAAGAGTCTCTGGGACTTCTCCGGCAACGGCGACGGCACCCTCTTCTATCCCGGACGGCCCGGCGAGCACGGCATCACCGAACACCAGCCGATTCCGTCGCTCAGGCTCAAGGAGTGGCGCGAGGCTTCGTTCGACGCTGAGTACCTGAAATGGATGGATGCCCAAGGCAACGCCCCCGAATGGTACGCCAAAACACTGGGCGCCATGGTCCCGTCCGCTACTGGCTGGACTCGGGCGTATTCGGAGTACGGCACTTTGAGGCAAAAGATGGGAGACTGGCTCAATGGCCGCTGATCCGCGCGTTTCAAAGCCCTGGCTCTGGGTCACCCCCAAGTGGACGTTTCCGGCGCAGGACGGCGCCCGCGTCGCGACTCTCAATCTCCTCAAGCATGTGACCGCGCAGGGGCGGGTCGTGGATTACCTCGCCCTCGCGGGAGAAGAAGAGAAGGTGGACTTTGAGCAGGCCCGGCGCGAGCTCGGTGTGCGGCGGGTCTACGTGTTTCGGCGCAAGGGCGCGGGGTCGAAGGCGGGCACCGCGCTGAACGCGGCCAAGTCCATGGTGTTTCAGCCGGGACTTGCGGTCACGTTTCGGCAGTTCAGTTCTTCGGAACAAAACGCGAGGATGGAGCGCCTCCTCAAGGAGGGCGCGGGTAAAGCCATGGCCGAGTGCACGGCCGCCGACGGGCTCCAGACCCCGGATTGGGGAACCATCGTTTACGACGGCCTCCATCCGGCCGCTCACTCCCGCAAGGGCAATGAGTTTGTCAGGCCCGAGGGCCCTGAGGGTCCCCTGCGGGTCGTGTACCGCGCCCACAACTTTGAGTCCGACATCTGGCTGAGAAAGGCGAAACTGAGTAAGGGTCCCCTCAAGGCGTTCATGGCCCGCCAGGCCTCGCAAGTCGCTAAGTTTGAGAACAGCCTCGCCGCGATGTCGGAGTGCGTGGCCACGGTCTCAGCCGAGGACTTCGCGCTCTTCAAGGGCGTCGCCCCCGCCGTCAAGGGCGGGGTCGTGCCGATCGGCTACGAGTTCACCGAGCCCACGGCCATCAAGCCGGGACCCGGCGCGCAGATCATGTTTCTGGGCCGCATGGACTGGCCCCCCAACCGCGAAGGCTTGCAGTGGTTCTTGAAAGAAGTCTGGCCCGCGGTGACCGAGCGGCGCACGGACCTGACCTT
>DATJFU010000402.1:0-3415 GCA_035495495.1 Bdellovibrionota bacterium | reverse complement strand
GCACCAGGCCGGGCACGCCGTCCGCCTCGCCAAAGGCCCAGCGCGCGCTCAGTCCCGCGTAACCCGTGAGCTCGCGCAGGGTGGCCGCGGCCACGAGCCGCGGCACGAGCACGTCGACGCCAAACCAGCGGTCGACCTGGTTCCACTCACCGCCCTCGGCCACGCGGTAGAGCGAGCGGTACGCGATCAGCGAGTGCGGATTGCCGTACCCGACGGACAGAACTTTGCCCTCGCCCGTGCGGAGAATCACCGGGTAGCCGGGCGGCAGACCCTTGGGGCTGCCCTCGAGCTCGTTGGAGTAGACCCAGGGGTGACCCGACAAAAAGCGCTTCTCGGCGCCCTTCTTGAGCTTCCACATCGTGACCGGAAACTGCGTCCCCGCGGACTTAGAGGTCATAGCCGGGACCCAATAACACGGTCAGGTCCGGATGGTGACGAAGATGTCCGACCGGGTACCTGGGATCCCCCCGGCCCAGGGCGGCCACGGCCTCGCCCTTGCCCTCGCCCGAGACCATGAGGAGCAGGGCCCGGCACTCCATGAAGGCGCCGATGCCGTAGGTCACGGCCCAGTGGGGATGTTCGAGGCCCAGGCCGCGGCAGGTGGCCTTGCTGAGCTGTACCTCGCCCTGCCTGAAAGTGGGCTCGAGGCCCGGCTCATGAAAGGCGATGTGCCCGTTGGGGCCGAGGCCCAGCACCGCAAGGTCGGCGCCCTGCCGGGTCTTTGCCCCCGGCGCCTGGATGCGAGGGGCGTAGAACGGCAGCACGCGCTCAAAAAACTGGTGGAATCTGCCCGGCGCCGCCCGTGCGGCCTCATCAGGGCCACCCCCCCGCTCGACGGGGAGGGGGCCCTTGCCCTTGTCCCAGACCTCATCGAGCTGCGTGAGCCGCACGCGCCGCAGGTACTCGGGCGGATTGGCCTGCCAGAGCGAGTAGAGGGTGACGGGCGTATTGCCCGCCGGAAGAAACATCGACCGGGCATCGAGTTTCTCGATCTGGTCCCGGCACCAGGAGTCGGCGGCCTGGGCCATCTCAAGCGCGGTTTGGAATCGGATCGTATTCACTGAGACTCACTATATAATGAGGCAGGCATGGCTTCCAAAGCGTCCCTGATGGTGGTGGCCCACCCCGACGATGAGACCCTCTTCTTTGGCGGTCTCCTGCTGACGACCCGATCCAAGCGGTGGACGGTGGTCTGCGTGACCGACGGCAACGCCGACGGTAACGGCGCCGCCCGGGCGCAGCAGTTTCAGGCCGCCTGCAAGGCCCTCGGGGTCAAGAGGGCGCTGCACTGGGATTTTCCGGACATCTATGAAAAGCGCCTCGACCTCGACCGGCTTGAGCGGCGGCTCGGGGAGCTCGTCGACGAGATCGGCAAGCCGGCAGAGGTGTACACCCACGGTCCCTTGGGCGAGTACGGGCACCCCCACCACCAGGACGTCTGCGCGGCCGTGCACCGGGCCTTTGCGCCCAAGGTCCCGGTCTGGGCGCCGGCGTACAACTGCATGCCGGCTCGGCTAGCCAAGCTCACGCCCGCCCAGTACCGCACCAAGTGCAAGATCCTGGCTGGGATCTACCGGGCCGAGACCCGGCGCTTTGCCCACTTTCTGCCCGCCACCGCGGTCGAGGGCTTCGTGAGGCACAAGCCCGCGGAGATCGAGGCCCTCTACGGGTGGATCGCCCACGCGCGGCGGCCCGACCCGAAGCAGCTCGTGGCCTACGGCTGGTACCTGCCGTATCTCGAGGACAGCGGCGGCCGGGTGGCCCCGCGCCCGTTCTAAGTCACTGATTTGAATCGAATTGATCGATCCCGCTCCATTCGGTGGGCCTCTCAAACGGGCCGATCGAAGGAGTGCGGGCATCGCGATGGTGGCAGACAAAGTCCTCGGTCACCGCGGGCTCGGGGACGCCGGCGTTCCACACGGGTGGGGCGGACTGCTCGCCGTCAAAGCGGTTGCCCGCCACACGCCAGGCGCGGGGCTCGCCCAGGACCAGAACCTTGTCGGGCAGGGCTCCGGAGACCTGGTTGTTCACCATCTCGTTGCCGACGGGCTTCTCTCCGCCCTGGCCCACGGCCGGAAAGCTCAGGACCGTGTCGGTGATCGACCCGAACGCGTTGTGGGCCACGACCATGCGCCGATAGGTGTTGAGGGGGCTCTTGTTGCGGGGGTCCTGCCAGAACGCGACGCCGAAGCTCACGCCCTCGAGCAGATTGTTGCTGATGCGCACGTCATCGAGGGCGACGGGCTGCACGCCCGGATAGAACTCGGAGGCGAGAAAGATCCCGATCGCGGGCGCGCCGCCCTGATCCGTGCGGTTGTACTTGCTGCTCGTGATGCGCACGAGGTTGCGGTTGACCGTCACCTTTCTCGAGTGGTCGACGTACAGGCACGCGCTATAGCAGTTTTCAAGGCGGTTACCCTCGATCACCGCGCCATCGACGAGAAGGGCGCTCAATCCCTCTCCCCACGAGCCGCGGATGGTGTTACCCCGCCACGTCACGTCGCGCGAGAGGCTGCCGTCGGGCAACGTCCAGGTGGCGGCCGACGCCGACCAAAAGCCGCCGTTCTGGCGGCCCGCGCTCTCGTGCTCGTTCTGAAGGACGGCGTTCGTGATCTCGTTATTCTCAAACACGAGGTGCGAACCCGAGCCGCCCAGGCCCCGGCTCCAGATGTCGTGGATCTTGAAGTTTCGGATCGTCACGTCCTGGCCGGCGGTGATGTTGACTCCGCAGCCCTCGGAGCGCGCCACCTCCAGGCCGTCGAGCACCAGGTGGGCGCCATGGTCGATCTGGATCACCGCCCGGTCCTGGCCGTCCTTGTTGCAGTCGCCCTGAGTAAAGGGCGCGCGGGTGCCGTCAAACACCGGCCGCTCGTCCGAGTAGGCCGCGATCACGATGGGCCGGCCGGGCGCGCCCTTGGCGGTGATGCGTACGTGGGCTTTTTCAAAGACCCCACCGCGAACCAAAATGCGAGTGCCGGGCCCGGCGTCGGCGAGCGCCTTGCCCAAGGTTCCGTACGGGCTCTCGAGCGACCCGTCGCCGGTGATGTCGTCTCCCTCCGGAGAAACCCAGGTCGCGGTCCCCGCCATGGCCCCCAAAGGCGGCTCCGGCTGCGGACAGCCGCCTTCTGCTTGGGCGGCCATGGTCCTGGCCACCGGAGCCTGGGCACAACCCATGAGGGTCGCGATGAGGGTGGAAACGAAGATCCGCCGGCGCATACCGGGCTTTTTACCATGGAAGGCACCTCTCGGCGTGTGGTACCCGCTGGCGCATGGCACTGATCCTCGTCCCCACGCCCCTCGCCGACGGACTGCCCCTAGAGCCCGTGGCCCAGAAGCGCATGGAGGCGGGGCTTGCCGCGGAGCCGCCGGCGCTGATCTGCGTCGAAGAACCCAAAGTGGCGCGCCGCCGCTGGCT
>DATJFU010000401.1:0-5265 GCA_035495495.1 Bdellovibrionota bacterium | reverse complement strand
GGCCGAGTCCGCCAAGGCCATGGTGGGATGTCCGCTCTCTGCCGCGGGCGACGGCGTCCTCGCGCTCTTTGGCGCGGTCGGTAGCGTCATCATCCAGCCCACTGAGGGGCTGGCTGCCATCATAGACGACGATTACAAGACCGAGCAGTTCACCCGAGGGTACGCGAGCGTCCTGTACGATATGGGCAGCGATCTCACCCACACCGCCTGTTTCAAACACCTCGAGCGCCTCTCGGCCGGCGCCGATCAGGCCGAGCGCAGCGAATCCACGGGTGAGCTCGTGGCCGACCCCCTGAGCGGCTTGGTCTTGGGACAAGGCGCCCAGTAACGGGCTATCGGTCGAAATACTAAGCCCCGCCCCCCCGGATCCCCTCGAGGGGATGGAGTTTCACCGCCCGGCGCGTGGGGACGATGCCCGCGAGGAGCGTGATCGAGAGGGCGCAGAGCATGACGCCCAAGAAGTAGCCGGGGACGAAGTTCACAGGCAGCGTCCGGTCGTAATAGACGTCCGGCAGCTGCACGATGTCGGTCTTGGCCAGAAAGAGGCAGATGATCCCGGCCAGGGCGGCGCCCAAGCCCACCCCCACTCCGCCGATAAAGAGCCCTTGGGACAAGAACACCGCCCCCACCTGGCCGTGGCGGGCGCCCATGGCCTTCAGGATCGAGATCTCGCGCTTCTTCTCGATGACCGAGAGGCTCAGCGTCGTGACGATGTTGAAGCTCGCCACGACGACGATGAAGACCAGGATCAGAAACATCGCCAGGCGCTCGAGTTTGAGGGAACCGAAGAGGGAGGCGTTGAGATCCTTCCAGTCGCGGACGGTAAAGCCCGGCGTCCCCGCGCGGAGATCGCCGGCCACCTCGGTGGCGCGCTCGTAATGCTGGAGGGTGACCTCCCAGCTGCTCGCGACGTCGTGCCGTCGCAAGAAGGCCTGCACGGCGGGGGCGCGCGAAAACACGGTATGGACCTCGTCCTCGAGTTCTCCGGCCTCGAAGATGCCCTCGACAAAGAATCTCTTGAGGCGGGGCACCGACCCCATCGGTCCTTCCATCTCCGTAGGCGAGACCAGGGTGAGCTGCTCGCCGGGGATGACGCCCACGGTGTAGGCGAGCTCCTTGCCGACAAAGAGGCCCGGCAGCCGTCCAACCTCCTCCCGCTCGGCGGGGGTCAGGGTCGCGGGGTCCAGGGACTCGACCACGTGGGGCTTGAGCCGGGCCAGCCTCTCGTCGGTGATGCCCTTGAGCTCGACACCGGCCACCGACCGCTCGGTGCGAAGAATCGCCTGGGTCGAAAGAACGGGCGACACCGCGAGGACACGGGGGTCCTTTGCGAGAAACGTCGATCCCGGCGTTGCCTGAAACGCCTGCAGGGGCACGTACCCGCCGTCAAAGCCTGGGACCTTGGCGGTCGGTTCGACCAGGATGTGGATGTCCGAGGCGACGAGCCGCCCGTCGAGCGCCTTCTCGAACCCGTCCATCACGCAGAGAACCACGATGATGGCCATGACCCCGATGGCCACGCTCCCCACCGAAAGAAACGTGATGAAGCTGACGAACTTGGAGCTCTTCTTGGCGCGGAGATACCGGAGCCCTACCCAGGCCGTCCACGGCGAGGCCCAGAGGTGGCGAAAGGCTCCCCGGTCCCTCGACACGGTAGGCGCGCTCAGTAGAACTTGCCGTTACGCTCGGCCAGCCGGACCAGCGAAGGCGCGGGGGCGAAGCGGGCACCGAACCGGGATTCGTACCGTTTGAGCGCGTCCACGACGTTCTTGCTGCCCACGGCATCGGCGTACTTGAGCAGGCCGCCGCGGAAGGGCGGAAAGCCCGTGCCCATGATCATGGCCAGATCGACTTCCCACGCGGTGCCGACGACCTTTTCGTCCAGGCAGCGCGAGGCCTCGTTGATCATGGCGTACACGCAGCGCTCGACGATCTCGGGCTTGCCGACCGAACCCTTCTTGGGCGTGACGCCCAGAAGACCGTAGATCTCGGGATCGAGCTGCTTGGTCATCTTGGTGCCGGGCGAACCCTCGTACTTATAGACCCCTTTGCCGTTCTTCTTGCCCAGGCGGCCGGAGCCGGCCACCTTGGCGGCGATCGGCGCGGGAACCATGCGCTCGCCAAACGCCTCGTGCAGGATGTGCAGCACCTTCTCGCCCACGTCGACGCCGACCTCGTCGATCAGCTCGAGGGGGCCCATGGGCATGCCGAACTCCAGGATCGCGCCGTCGATCTCCTCGACGGTCACGCCCTCGAGCAGCAGGTACGTGGCTTCGTTCATGTAGGGCAAGAGCAGGCGGTTGACCAGAAACCCAGGGGCGTCCTTGACCACGATCGGCTGCTTGCCGAGGCGCTTGGCCAGTTCAAAGACCGTCGAAACGGCCTCGTCCGAGCTCTTGGCGCCGCGGATGACTTCGACCAGCGGCATGAGGTGCACGGGGTTGAAGAAGTGCATCCCCGCGAACCGCTCGGGGCGGGCGAGCGCCGTCTGCATCTCGCTCACGGAGAGCGACGAGGTGTTGGTGGCGATCACGCAGTCGTCATGGACCTGCTTCTCGAGGTCCTTCAAGACGGCCTTTTTGACGTCCATCTTCTCGACCACGGCCTCGACCACGAGATCCACGGACCTGAAGCCCGCGTAGTCCAGGGTCGGCGCGACGAGATTGATTTTCTGGAGCATGTCGCGGCGGCTCATGCGCCGCTTCTTGACCTTCTTCTCAAAGAGCTTGGTCACGGCCTTCATGCCGGTCTCGAGCGCCTGGGAGGTGATGTCCTTCATCCGGGCCTGGATGCCCTTGTCGGCAAAGAGCTGCGCGATTCCACCGCCCATGACCCCGGCGCCGAGGACGCCGCCGGTGCGCACGGGATGCGCCTTGGCCGTCGAGCCCGCCGGCAGGCCGCTCGACTTCTTGACCTCTTCCATCATGTAGAAGAGGCCGATCAGGTTCTTGCTCACCTCGGTAGAAGCGAGTTTGCCGAAGGCCTTGGCCTCAACACCGAGCGCGGCGTCGCGGGCCGAACCCTTGAGCTTGGGTCCAAAGCCCGAAAACGTCTTGCGCAGGACGTCGATGGCCGCGAGCGGCGCCGGGTACTGGCCCCGGGTCTTGGACATGACTCCGTCCTTGGCCTTGCCGAAGACGATGCCGCGCCCCACGGGCGACTCGAGCACCTTGCCCATGGCCCCGCCCATGCCGCCGAACTTGGGTTCGCGGGCGATGCGTTCGCCGGACTTGAGGCGCTTGAGGTTGGCCTTGGCCCAGGCCTCGGCCGACTCCTCGAAGTTCTCTTTCTGCAGGCACGCCTCGGCGAGCCCGCCCTTGAACGCGCGGTCCCCGTCGAGCTGTTTGGCCGTGAGGATCATGTCGAGGGCCGTCGCGAGACCCACTTTGCGCGGCAGGCGGACGCAGCCGCCCAGGCCGGGGATCACCCCAAGCTGCGTCTCGGGCAGCCCGATCTTGGCCGAAGGGTCGTTGGACATCACGATCGCGGTCGAGGCGAGGCAGAGCTCGCATCCGCCGCCCAGGGCGGCGCCGTTGACGGCGGCCACGGTCGGAAATGGCAGGTCTTCCCAGCGGTTCAGGAGGCGGTGGCCCCGGTGGCAGAGCGCTTCGCCGTCGTCCGGAGTCTTGCAGTTCTGGATGAGCTTGATGTCGGCGCCGGCGATGAAAACCTTGGGTTTGCCGGAGCGCAGCATGAGCACCTCGATCTCGCCCGACTTGCCCATTTCCTCGAGCCGGCCCAGAAGGCTCTCCATGTCGGTGAGGACGGCCTCGCCGAGCTTGTTCACCTTCTCCCCGGGGAGATCAAAGGTGAGGGACCAGAGCTTGATGCCCCAGCGGTTTGTACGGTTCTCGAGGGTGAAAGCCGAAGAATTCACGCGGTCCGCCTTTGCTTGCGTCCCAGGGGATTTCCCTGAGCTGACAACAGTTTCCATAGTGCAATGGAGGATAGTTCAAAACAGTGGCACGCGCCACTGTCTACCGGACCCGCGCGGCGGGTCCTTCTGTGCTATCCAAGCGGGATCGCGATCAGACCGGAAGAATCCGGATTAGAACGTGAACGTCACGCCACCCAGGATCGAGTAGAAGTTCGCTCGGGAGAGCGATCCACTCACCTGCTGTTTGTCGGCGTCTTGCCCGTACGCGTAATTGTACGAGTACGGGTTGTAGTACGGGCTGTAGAAGGCGCCCATGTTGTTGAGCGACTGGTTCTCGCGCGAAGACAGCACCGCATAGTACTTGAACGTTGCGCCCACGCTGACGCTCTTGCTCAACTTCAGGTCAAAGCCCGTGCTCAGGTAACCGAGAAACTGTGACAGGTCGTAGTCCTGGGCCAGGGCGGTCTGACCAGAGGCGCGAAGGGCCTGGAGGGCGCGCTCGTCGTAGTTGATGAAGCTCTTGGCGAACGCGGCGCCGCCGCCCAGGAACGGGCGCAGCTTGGAGTCACGGCCCATGAGGCTCATCTTGAGACCGGCATCGGCCACGTTTTGCTTCATGACCACGGGCTCGGGGTTGCGGCTGTAGGCCTGCATCGTCGCCACGGTGTAGCTCGTGCTTTGCAGGGACACGCCGTACTCGGAGTACGCGTAGCCCACCTGGAAGGCCAGGTTGTCCGACACTTCGATGTCGGCACCCACGCCCGCCGCGAAGCGGCTGTTCAGGGTGTAGTCCTGGGTGCCCGCCATGTTGGCAAAGCCGCCCCGGGGCTGGATCGAAACACGGGTGTTCTCCGGCTCGTCCCAAGAACGGGCCGGGGTCTCTGCCACGACGCCCACGGCGGGGGCGCCGGTCGCGGCCGGAACCGTCGCCGCCACCGGCGCGGCCTGGGTCGTGGTGATGGGGGCGAGGCCCGGGGGCACTTCGCCGATCACCTGGGTCTCGACGGGAGCGGCCACGGGCGCGCCCGGGGCCGGGGTGCCGGCGTCGGCCTGGCCGTTCAGGAGTTCTTGTGAGCGCTTGTTCTCGTCGCGGAGGCGGAGCTCCTCGAGACGGGCTTGCAGAAGGTCTTCGTTGGCCAGCTCTTTGCGCATCCGCTCGCGGCGGAGGAGTTCGGCCTTGGTGAGGTTCTCGACCGTCGGGGCCGCTTCGGCCGGAGCGGCCTGGGGCGCCACCGCGGTTTGGGCGCGTTCCGAAGTCTCGAGTACCGAGCGGAGGGCCGCGCGGTCAGCCGTCGCCGGGTCAGCGGCGTTCAGCGACTCCGGAGCGGGAGCCAGTCTTGCGGGTTGAGCCACCGGGGCCGGAGCCGGCGCCACGGCAGGTTGCCGTT
>DATJFU010000400.1:0-2146 GCA_035495495.1 Bdellovibrionota bacterium | reverse complement strand
TCGGGGTCCAGGCGCCATTCGTTGGACGCGCGCACGCGGCCCGCGACGATCATCGCCTTCTGGACGGGCGCCGGAAAGCGATTGAGCCGGGGGTAGCGGGGCCAGCGCGGATACTCCTGGATCACCTCTTTCTCGGCGATGGGGGTGATCTGGGTCAGTCCGATGGCCCTTGCCCAGCTCACGGACCTCGTCTGAAAGCCTGATTCCTGCGCGATGAGTCCGGTCAGAAACGCGGGGTTGAATCCGGCCTGGAGCGATTGTCTGTTGATGGTCTGCATGAGGCGCGCCGAAGGCCTAAAGCTTCCGGTCTGCCGGACCTCCTCGGCCTGAAACGCAAGACAGGTGGGTGCTTCGTAACGGACATGCACCTGCGAGCCCGAGCGGCTTCGGTAAAGGAGCTCGATGCTGTGGTCCCGGGTGGGATCGAGTCGCACCTTGGGGACGCGGATGCGGATCTCTTCGTGATCCATGTCTTCTTGAACGTCGGCCGACGCGAGAAATCTGCCGCTCACATCCAGGCCGTCGTACAGAACCGTCAGGTCGTAGTTCTCGACGCTTCCAAAGGGATCGCGAACGACGATCTCGAGCGGGGTGCTGGTGTGGAGAACCTGCCGGTCGGGCCTAAAGCTCACGCGAGGGGCGTAGGGCGAGGCGGCCTCGCGGAGCTCGGTGCTCGAGGTCGCCTCTTCGGCCACGGCGGCCTCGGCGAGTTCTGGAGAGACCCAGCTCACGGCACCCAAGGGGGTGTTTGGGCCCGCGCAGCCCGTGCTCACTAAGAGCAGGACGGCGCTCAAAGGGGTGGGGTGAACGATGTACGCGCAGGGATGTTTCATAAGTAATATTAACAATATTAACTTATGATAATAATTTAGGGCGTTAAGAGTTCGTGAAGATGGAGCGGGGTCTGAACATCTCCAAATGGGGAATCTGATCCTCGAGATATGGGCCCCTCACGGTGGAGAACCCGAAGTCGCCGTAAAAGCGCTCGAGGTAGGCCTGGGCCGAGATCCTGAGGTCCACTTCGCCGAACTGGTCGCGGATGCGCCGGAGCGACTCGGCCATGAGGGCCCGTCCGGCGCCGGTCCCCCTGGCTTCGGGTGACGTGACCACGCGTCCGATCGAGTACTCGGAGTAGCGCACGCCGGGTTCGGTCACCCGCGCGTAGGCGGCGAGCGTGCCGTCGGCGGCCCAGCCCAACAGGTGCCAGGCGCGGGCGTCCTTGCCGTCGGCGTCGAGATAGGCGCAGTTCTGCTCCACGCAAAACACGCGCTCACGCAGGGCGATGGCCGCGTAGATCTCGTCCCGGCCCATGTCGGTCCAGGAAGTCCATCGCCAGCGCAGCGTCATCGGCAGGCCTCGGCAAAGGCCGCATCAAAGGTCTCGCGGCCTTCGACCTCGAGGCCCTGGGGAGTCACGCGGACCCGGTACGGCAGGAGCTCGACGCCCGCGCGCGCGGCCTGGGCGAGAACCCGGCCGTACTCCTCGTCAATGTGCGAGGCGGGGCCAAAGCCCCGTCCGTCCCCGCGCTGGAGCGTGAAAACGAGGGCGGCTCGTCCGCCGCCTCTTACGACCGCCATGAGCTCGTGCAGGTGCTTGAGCCCGCGCTCCGTGACCGCGTCGGGAAAGCGGCAGACGCCGTCATCCTCGACCAGGGTCGTGTTCTTGACCTCGACATGGCAGGGGGGGCGAGTGGCGTGCCCCTCGAGGAGCAGGTCGATGCGGCTGTTTTTTCCGTAGGGGACTTCGCGCCGGATGGTGGAGTAGCCCGCGAGCTCGGGGATGCCACCCTTGGAGACGGCCTCTGCCACGAGCGCGTTGGGCCACTGGGTGTTGACGCCGATCCAGCAGCGCCCGTTGTGGGTCATCTCGAGGGTGTACTTGAGTTTGCGCGCCGGATTGGAGGCGGGACTCAATCGCACGGGCCAGCCTTCGGCCCAGCAGGTGCGCATGCTGCCGGAGTTGGGGCAATGCGCGGTGACGCGCGTGCCGTCCTCGAGGACCACGTCCGCGAGAAAGCGTTTGTAGCGGCGCTCCAGCCGGCCCGCGATCAGGGGCGGATCAAATCTCATCCCGCCCGTTCATACTTGAGTTGGCAGCCTTATTCCAGGTCTTCGCGTTTGAGCTCGACCCAGGTCTGGAGCGGGTT
>DATJFU010000399.1:0-8193 GCA_035495495.1 Bdellovibrionota bacterium | reverse complement strand
CACGGTCATGGTCAAACCGGCGAATGGAGACGCGCCGGTCGAAAAACCGGTCACCACCGGAATCACCGACGGCAAGAAGACCGAGATCCTGGCGGGTCTCACCGAGGGTGACACGGTCCTCGCCGCCGAGATTTCGACCGGCAAGGCGCGCGAGTCCCAGGGCACCAACCCCTTCATGCCCGGCAACATGAAGAGGGGCAAGAAGTAGGCGCGGCCTCATGCTGGAGCTCAAGAACATCCACCGCAAGTACACGATGGGGGACAACGTGATCTACGCCCTCAAGGGCGTGTCACTGACCATTGAGGATGGCGATTTCGTCGCCATCATGGGTCCTTCCGGATCGGGCAAGTCCACGCTGATGCATGTTCTCGGGCTCTTGGACATTCCGGACGGCGGCTCATACCGGATCGACGGCAAGGAGGTCTCTGATCTCAAGCCCGACGATCTCGCGGTACTGAGACGCGAGGTCCTCGGCTTCATCTTTCAGCAGTTCAACCTGCTGCCACGGATGAACGCCCTCGAGAACGTGTCGCTGCCCCTGCTTTATTCCGAAGGCAAGTTCGACCCCGAGCGGGCTCAGGAACTTCTCAAACGCGTGGGCCTGGGCGACCGGTCAGAACACCGCCCCAACGAGATGTCCGGCGGCCAACAGCAGCGGGTAGCCATCGCGAGATCGCTCGTGAACCGGCCCCAGATGATCCTGGCGGACGAGCCCACCGGCAACCTGGACTCGGCCAGCGAAAAGGAGATCATGGCGATCCTCAGGGAGCTCAATGCCTCGGGGATCACCGTGGCCATCGTCACCCACGAAGAAGAGATCGGCCGGCAGGCCAAGCGGGTGATCCGCATGCGGGATGGACAGATTACCTCGGACGAACGCCTGGTTCCACTCCCCAAGAAAGCCAAGGGCGCGGTCAGCCGGTCCAAGGCCACATCCGACCGGTTCTCGTTTGGATATCTGGCTCAGTACCTGCGTCAGGGCATCAAGACGCTCGCGGCAAACAAGGTGCGGACCGCCCTCTCGATGCTCGGTATCCTCATCGGCGTGGGCGCGGTGGTGACCATGGTGGCCTTGGGCCGTGGGGCGCAGAAGGCGATCGAAGATCAACTCTCCTCCCTGGGCACCAACCTGCTCACACTCCGCAGCGGCTCGTTCAGGGGGGCCGGAGGCGCTCGCGCACAGGCGGGCACCACCACGCGCCTCACCGCCGAGGACGCCCTAGCCATCAAGGATCAGGTCCCGGGCGTTTCAGAGGCCGCACCGAGCGTCAACGGCCGCGGGCAGGTCACCTTTCTCAACAACAACTGGAATACCTCCGTCGTCGGCGCGTCGCCGTCGTATGCGCGGATGCACGCGGACGCACCCACCGTGGGCCGGTTCTTTACCGAGGAGGAGAACAAGAAGCGCCAGCGTTTGGCGATCATCGGGGCTACTCTGATCCGCGAGGTCTTTGGGGGCAAGAACCCCATCGGAGAGATGATCAAGATCAACAAGGTGAGCTTTCAGGTCATCGGCGTGCTGCCCGAGAAGGGCGCCAGCGCATGGATGGACCAGGACGACCGCGTACTGATCCCCGTCAACACGGCGATGCGGCGCCTCTTTGGCAAGAACTACGTCGACGTCATCGACATCGAGGTCGATACGGCGGAGCACACGGCCCAGGTGCAGGACCAAGCGCTCGAGCTCATGCTGGCGCGGCACCGGGTGGCCCTCTCCCAACAGCAGGATGCCTTTACCATCCGCAACATGGCCGACATCCAGGCCGCGCTCACCGCGAGCACCCAAGTCATGACCCTGCTCCTCTCGGTCATCGCGGCCATCTCGCTCGTGGTGGGTGGAATCGGCATCATGAACATCATGCTCGTGTCCGTGACGGAGCGAACCAAGGAGGTGGGACTCCGCAAGGCCGTGGGCGCGCGTTCCCGCGACATCCTCACCCAGTTTCTCGTTGAGTCGGTCGTCATCAGCGGCGTGGGGGGAGTCCTCGGCGTCATCCTCGCCTGGCTCGCCACGGTGCTTCTCTCGTTGGTCGCGGGATGGGCCACGTCGATCACCCTGAGCTCCGTTCTCCTCTCCTTTATCTTCTCAGCGGGGATCGGCGTGGTCTTCGGCCTTTACCCGGCGCGCAAAGCCGCGCTACTGGCGCCGATCCAAGCGCTGCGCTACGAATAGGGGATGCTTTCGCACGTTGAGATGATCCTGCGCATCCTGATCGGCGCGGGTTTGGGGGGAATCATTGGCTTTGAACGTGACATTCACGGGCGCCAGGTCGGGCTGAGAACCCACCTTCTCGTGTCCATGGCGTCCGCCACGTTCATGGTCATTTCTAGCCAGTTCTTTTTCTTTCAGCACTACGGCAGTCCCGCGCACGTCGAAGCCGACGTTTCTCGCGTCGCCGCTTCCGTGGTTTCGGGCATCGGTTTTCTCGCGGGGGGAGCGATTCTCAAGACAGGCGCGACCATCCAGGGACTGACCACCGCGGCCGCACTCTGGCTGGTCACGGCCATCGGGCTGGCGTCGGGAGCCGGAATGTTTGTCGAGGCAGGAGCCGTCACGGTATTGGGGCTGATCGCGTTGACGGTTCTGAGGCTCTTTGAAGACAAGAATGACCACCTCATCCATAGGCACGTATCCCTTCTGATGGCCGATTCGGGCGATTGCCTCACGCGCGTGACCCAGGTGATGGAATCGGTCGGCGCACGGATCTCGAACATGGATTACGAGAAGCGAATCGCGGAGAAGAAGATCGGCATTCAATTCCACCTGAGGATCCCGGTGGCACTGGGCGTCGATCAACTCGTCACCCGGCTTGAGAAGGAAGGCGGGATGGAACAGATTCACATCAAGGTGCGCGGCTAGATGCCAGGTTCCAAGCAACCTTATGTGGCACTCCTTCGTGCCATGAACGTCGGCGGCCACGCGGTGATCCGGATGGAGGATCTGAGAAAGCTCTTTGAATCCTTCGGGCTCGAGAACGTCTCCACCCACATCCAGAGCGGCAACGTGCTCTTTACGTCACCCGAATCCAGCGCCTCCAAGATCGAAAAGTCCTTGGACATCAAGCTCGCCAAGAAATTCGGCCCCAAGGCCAAGGCCTTTGTCCTGACCCCGGCCCAGCTCAAGAAGGCTGCGGCCGCCAACCCGCTCGAACCCGAGAAACTCGAGTCCAAGCGCCGCTGCCATGTGATGTTTCTCTCGCGAAAACCGACGCCCGCGCAGTTCAAAGCGCTCAAGGCCCTCGAGGGCAAAGAGTATCGTTTTGAGCTCGGCCCCGGCGTTCTCTACTTCAGTTACCCCGTCAGTGAAGGCGGCCCGCCCAGGCGAGCCGTCAACATCGAGCGCGTCCTCGATCTTCTGGGCACGGCCCGGACGTGGAAGGTCGTGGACCAGCTCATCGAGAAAATAGAGAAGCTGAAATGAATACCCTGCTCCTGACAATTCTCCTCGTGGGCGACTCCCACACCGTGGGCACGTTCGGTCACACTCTGGACTCGCTCCTCCGGGCGCAAACGGCCGAGACGGCCACCTACGCCAGCTGCGGATCGTCGCCGGAGTGGTGGTTCAGCGGCCACGCGACTCCCTGCGGGTACTTTCAGAATGACCTGGGCGGCCATGCGGTGACCGCGCCCCAGCATCCCACGCCCCTGCTTTCGGAGCTGGTGACCGAGGTTCACCCCACGGTCGTGGTGGCCGCGCTCGGCGCGAACCTGGTCAATGCATCCTTGGACATGGTGACGGCCCAGAGCCAGAAAATGGCTCAAGCCATCCGTGGCGTGGGAGCACGCTGCATCTGGGTGGGTCCGCCCCATGGGCGAAACAAGCCCGAGCCCGGATTCAGCCGATTCTACGAGGCACTCGAGAAAGCGGTGTCGCCGGACTGCGCGTTCGTGGACAGCCGGCCCTTTGCGCACTACCCCGACCAGGGCGGCGACGGCGTCCACTACGACTCGCTGGGCGAGCCGGGAAAAGCCATCGCGCGAGCCTGGGCGAAGTCGGTTTCGGAAGAAATCCAAAAAATTCTACAGGAACCCTGACGGTTACTTGAACCGCTCGTGGCCCTCGTTGCGGGTGGTGGTCATGCGATCCACCACGGCACGGGCAGCCACGACGTCCTTGGCCTGAACGGCGGCCTCGAGGTCCACGGTCTCCTTGACCAGCTCATCGATCTTGACCTGATAGGCCGCGAACTCAGTGGCGTTGCCGGTGATCTTGGTGGGCACCAGATCGCGGGCCTTGAGCGCCTGCTCCTTGAGATCCCGGGCCAGGGTGATCACCTGGTCCGCCTTGGCGGGGTCTTCCAGGTTCTTCTGGATGCCCTTGTAGTCCAGGACGATCTTTCCCATGACGAGAGCAAGCTGCGTCTTAGGCAGCGCCGCTCCCAAACCCATTCCAGCCACCACGACGATGGCCAATGCCTTTACGGCCCCCACGGTACCTTTGCCTTTGTTCATCAGTGACTCCTCTCCCCTCGACCGCGTTTTTACACCACCGATGAAAAAACCGCCCATAGGCCGGAGCTATATTCTCTATTGCTGCAACTGACAGGAAACGCGCACGCCGCGTCTTTACTTGCGGAGAACCATTCCGCGGGCCAGCGCTTCGGTCCGCGAAAAGGGTAAACGCGTGCTGGGAGTGAAAATGGCGCCCCGGAGATTGGCGTTGTTGAAGCGGGTACGGCTGATGTCCAGGTCGGCGAACGAGGTGCCCTCGAGATCGGCGCCGTCCATGATGGCCCCTTGCAGCTGGGTGCCGCCGTTCTCGTCGTAGAAGATGGTGCCCTTCATCGAAGCGCCGGTGAAGTCAGCTCCCCGAAGGTCGCCCTCGGAAAGCAGCGCGCGGTCCAGGCGTGCGCCCTGGAGGTTCGCGCCCCGGAGATCGGGATGGTACAGATCAACCTTGGTCAGGTCCGCGCCGCGCAGGTTGGCGTTTCTGAGGTCGAGACCATAGGCCCCAGCCTGGCCAAAGCGCGCATTCTGCAAGTCGGCGCCATAGAACGAGGCAAAGTCCATCTGCGTCCGGCGGTTAAAACCCACGTTCTTGAAGCTGGCGCCGCTGAAGTCCGAAAAATCCAGGCGAGCATCCCCGATATTGGGCATGTCGGCCATGCCCGAGAGGTTGATCCCCGAGGCATCCACGCCCTGCATGTTCAGCTGGGACAGGTTGCTCCCGTCATGGACCATCCACTTGAACCGCTTGATGACCTTGGCGTCATCCGCGGCCAAGAAGTCCTGCGCCGAATCCGAGTACGAACCCGCCTTGAGCTCGGGGTCAAAGAACACCAGGTCGCCGGCCGCAGGGTCGAGGCTCAGGTGGCGCGCAAAGACTCCACCAAACTGAGTGTCGATGCCCGTGAGGCTGAAGTAGGGACGGTCCGTGGCGCGCATCTCCCGGCGAAAATCCCGGCGAGCCACCTCGAGCCGCTCGTCGAGGCGACCGCGGAACTCGGCGTTGCCCTTGAGGCCCAAAACGGACTGAAACTGCTGGGCATCGCGGAGCGAGCGGACCTCACGGCCCATGATGGCCTTGGCGATCTGGGCGCCGCTGTCGGTCTCGATCAGAAAGTAATTGATGAAGGACTCAACCGGCACACCCTCGGCGCGTACGTCGGCCGGGACGGCGAGAGCCGAACCCAGAAGTACCCCGCAAAGGGCTCCCCCAAAGAACTGAAACGTAAACATTCGCATGGTGTTGACGCCATGCGTTATCAGACCGAGCGGGTCATGTACAGGGTGAATACCCCAAAGAACAGGCACACCCCAAAAAACCCAATGACAATCTGTAGTTCACTCATCCTCAAGCCCTCCTAATGAGGGAGAGAAAGAGCAAGGGCCATGCCCTGCCAGCACCAGGTAAATTCGACTTGAGGAGGGGGCGCGGGACGCGGAGTCCCACGGATGGGCGAAAAGACGAACGCCGAGCCAGGTCCAATGGATCGAGCTCGACGTCCTGATGTCTTCTACGAACCGAGGATCGCTACTTGCGGCAGCGGATCTGCTCGGGCGTGATGGCCAGGTGCGTACGCAGGGCCTGAACCGCCGCGAACTGGGCGTCGTTCAGCTCACCCTGGGCATCGCAAGCCGTGTACTTGGCCGGCGAGAAGCCCTTGGGGGAATGGTCGCCGAGAGCCGGCGAAGCCGAGGAGGCCGGATTCGCGAGGGGCGTCGTGAACGTCTCAGTGCGGGTCATGAGGTTCGTGGACGAATCCGTGCTCTGCGCGGAGGCCACGCCGAGCGTACGGACCGTCGACGTGCCCTGGGTGTAATCCAGGTACGTGGTCACGTTGGCGACAGAGGCGAATTCCACGGACGCCGTGTAGGGCGTGTCGTAGCAATCGGTCGTGTACCAGCTGCAAACGTCATGGCAGTAGTAGTTGCCGTAGTAATCGTAGTCACACTGGGTGGACCACGAAACGCAGGTGTCGTAGCAGGTGGTGTCGTAACGGGTTTCGGTCAGCGACACGTCCGGGATCGACAGGTTGAACGTGCCGTCGCCGGCCGTCAAGATGCCGTTGCCCGAAGGGGGTGTGGGCGTCGAGCCCGTGGTGTACGTGCGGGCGATGTTCGAGCCGTCATTCATTCCAAAAATCACTTCATAGGCGGACGCCACGAAGCCAGGGATCGCAGCGCCGTCGCTGTACTTCACCGTGGCGGTGGTGTTGTAGCCGTCGGCCATGTCCGTAGGACCCAGGCAACCGGCTGCTCCAAACGAAACCAGGGCCATGCACAGGCCCGCGATCGGGGATTGCTTCAACATGAGTAAGAACCCTCCCTAACTCAGTTGTTATTCTTGCTAATGGGCCGGGAGGTACCTGGTATGACGCTTAGAGTCATCTCGTTTACACAATTCAACGCTACGCGTTATGAACTTCCCACGGGGTGAGAAATCGACCGTTACAGTCCGGCCATGAGAACAAGGGACAAGAAAGGGCATGAAAACTGGCACTTATCTGGGTATTGCCAAGCCGCGTTACGTAGGCGAAGAGAGGGTCCCATGAAGACCAAAAATTCGATCTCAAAATGCGTTCTGTCCCTGTGCGCGGCCCTCGTGGCCGTCACCTCCCAAGCGTCCCCCGCCCCCGTCGTGAAGGACTGGGAGAAGCAGGACCAGGACAACGGCATCATCACGTACCACAAGGAAATTCCGGGCAGCGACATCGTCGCCTTCCGCGGCGAAGGCATGATCGACGCCCCCATCGCCAAGGTGGCCAACATCCTGATCGACACCCCCCGCAAGATGGAGTGGGTGGCCAAGATCGCCGAGGCCAAAGACGTGCGCAATATCGGCCCCTACGAGCGCATCGAATACAACCACACCTCGAGCGGCTTCTTTTTGGTCAAGGACCGCGATTTCGTGTTCCACGCCAAGGCCGACTTCGACGACGCCCACAAGGCCATGATCTTTTCACTGAGCTCGGTGAAGGACGCCCTCATGCCCGAGCGCGGCCCCGTCCGCGGCGAGCTGACCGGCAGCCGCTACATCCTGACCTCCAAGGAGAACGGCACCAAAACCTACGTCGAGGTGGAAATCAACGCCGACCCCAAGGGTGACGTGCCGAAGTGGCTCGTGAACCTGTTCCAGAAAAGCTGGCCCCGCACGACGCTCGAGAACATGCGTAAGCAGGCCGCCAAGAAAGACGTGGTCGAGCACCCCGGCGTGAAGGAACACTTCGCCGCCCTCGAAGCCAAGAAAGCGTCCTAAGTCCCTTCAAGCGTTCAAACGACAACGGCCGCCTGGTTTCCCAGGCGGCCGTTTCTTTTTTCAAACGTGGAGTCTGTCGTGATTACTTCAGGAGCGCTTGCAGCGTCGAACCCCAAGCGGTCTGCTTGTTGAGGTTCAGGCCAGCGTAACGCGAGCCGTAGCTGTTGTAGTCGCTCATGGAGTGCGGCAGCCAGATCGACAGGCCCTTGGCCTTGGCGTAGCTGGACGTCGTCTGGTTGGCGACCACGAACTGCGCCACCGCATCGGTGACGGCCTTGTAGACGTCAGCGCTGATGGTGGTGATGCCGGCTTTCTGAACGAGACCCAAGAAGTCCATCAGATCGCCGTAATCGGCATACGTGAAGGTCTGCGTACCGTTGGCGGCCGTCACCACTTTGCGGCGATCGGTCGAGCTCAGGTGCGAGAACTGCGTGCCCAGGTTGCGAACCGCCGAGTAGAGGGCCGAGATCTTGCTCAGATCATAGGCCGAGAA
>DATJFU010000398.1:0-3639 GCA_035495495.1 Bdellovibrionota bacterium | reverse complement strand
TTCGTGGACGAGGACTTTGTCCCCGAGATGGGACCGCCGCCTGATCTGACCAAGCTCGCGGTCGCGCTCTGCCGCGCGCTCGCCGATGGTGCGCTGGGTCCGCCCAAGCGCCCCGTGCATGCCGGGGCCAAAGTGTTCTCGCTGAAAAAGATCAAGTCTCCCACGGCGCCCGCCGACGGATCTCCGGTCGAGGCGGCGGCCACTGAAGAAGCGCGCTGGTTCTGCGGGGATCGCTGGGTCCGCGAGTCCGATGCGACGCCGCTCCGGTGGGCGCAAGGGCCCACCGTTTGGGAAGAGAAGGATCGGCCCGGGGTCTCGGGCGTGCTCACCGCCGCCAAGGGTAACATCCGCGTTTGCGCGTTTCCGGACGGGCCCGATCGGTGGGTGGTGCGCATGGGCGGCTGGGTGCTCTCCGTTCGCCGGCGCGCGCCCCGCCTCAACCGCGAGGGAAAACTCTTTCGCCTCTCCGCGCTCGTGAAAGGGCGCGTGCACGCGATTCTCTTCCGCAAGGGCGCCGAGGTTCCCGCGCACGAGGCGCTCGCCGTGGTGGACTCACTGCGGGTTCTGGTTCCACATGCGCTCCCCGCCAAAGCCCGCGTCCTGCAGTGGCACGTGCGCGCCGAGGACGAAGTCCAGTGGGGCCAGGACTTGGCGGACGTCGAGCTCCTGGAGTAGAGTTGAGCCATGCCCAGCTATAAGCGCGATCTTCGGATCAACGGCCGTACCGCCGACGAGATTTACGAAAAGGTCCAAGGCGGCATCGAGAATTTCTTGAGCAAGACCCCCATCGGCAAGCACGAGATCTCCAAGGACCCTGAGAAGCGCGTCGTCTCGGTCAAGTCCGGCATGTTCTCGGGCGACCTCATCTGCTCCGACGGCCTGGTCAAGGTGGACGCGAGCTTGAGCTTCATGGCCATGCCCTTCAGGTCCAAGCTGGACGAGGGCCTGGATAAATGGGTCGCCAAAACGTTTGGCGCGTGAAGTGACGCCCCAGGCGGGTTCACCCAAATCAGAAAACGTGCTCCGCGCGGCGGGCGCGATGGGCGTCGCCGTGGCCATCAGCCGGGTCACGGGTCTCGTCCGTGAGCAGGCGTTTGCCTACCTGTTCGGCGCGAGCGACGCGATGGACGCGTTCAACATCGCGTTCCGGATCCCCAACCTCTTCAGAAACCTCTTTGCCGAAGGCGCCATGAGCGCCTCGTTCGTCCCGGTCCTCGTGCAGGTGCGCGAGAAGGAAGGCGAGAAGCGCGCGTTTCGCCTGGCGACGCTCGTGTTCAAGGTGCTCCTCGTGGCGGGCCTGACCGCGGCCGCGATCGGCTGTCTCGGCTCACCCGTCCTGGTCAACCTCATGGCCTCGGCGTTTCACAACACCCCCGGCAAGTTTGAACAGACGGTCGCGCTGACGCGGATCACGTTCTTCTTTCTACCCTGTGTTTCGATCGCCGCCGCCTACATGGGCGTGCTGAACTCGTGGGGGTTTTATTTTCTGCCGGCCCTCGCGTCGGCCCTGTTCAACATCGTGTCCGTCGCGGTGGGCGTGGCCATGGCGTGGATACTGCCTCGCTTCGGATTCCACCCCATCGAAGGCATGGCCTACGGTGTCGTGGTGGGTGGAATCGTCCAGGCCATGTGCCAGATTCCCTCCCTCAAACGGGCCGGTTACCGGCCCATCCCCCGCGCGCACTCGGACGGCCCGTGGTACCGCGAGGACGGCCTACGCCGCATGTTGATGCTCATGGGCCCCGCGACGCTCGGGATGGCCGCGACCCAGATCAACACGGTGGTGAACTCGGTTCTGGCTTCGGGACAGGGCGAGGGCGCCGTCTCGTGGCTCAACTACGCGTTTCGCCTCATGCAGCTCCCGATGGGGATCTTTGGCGTGTCCATGGCGACGGCGCTCCTCCCGGAGGTGTCCCGGCTCTGGGTTCGGCGGGACCTGCCGGGGATCGAAAAGGCCCTCCAGCATTCGATGCGGCACGTGCTCGCCCTCAACATGCCCGCCGCGGCGGGACTCGCGTTTCTGGCCGGCCCCATCATCCAGCTCATCTTTGAGTACGGGCGCTTCAAGCCGGAAGACACCCATTCCACCGCCCTGGCCCTCGCGGCGTACGCGGTGGGACTCGCGTTCTACTCCCTGGTGCGGATCCTGGTGCCGCTGTTTTACGGGATGGAAAACACGCGGATCCCCGTGATCTCGAGCGCGCTCTCGATCGTCGCCAACCTGATCTTGAACGTGGTCCTCGTAAAGCCCTTGGGGTTCTGGGCGCTGGCCCTGGGCACGTCCCTCGCTTCGTTCGTGAACTCGGTTTATCTCCTGGGCGCCGCGCGGGTGCGGCTCCGGGAGGCGGGCGGGGACTTTCACCCCTGGTCGCTTTTGGGTCCGTTTCTCGGACATGGCGTCCTCTCATGCGTCATGGGCGTCGCTTGTTGGGCGACCCATTCCTGGCTCGCGAGTGTTCTGCCGGAGACATTGCTGCAGGGCGTCCTGGGGATGCGGTTCGGACTTCTTGCCGTACGGAGTGTCCGGGTCGGCTTCGTCGTCGTCGAGGGGGTCGTGATTATCTGGGCTCTCGCCTCGGTTTTTCGTGTACGCGAGACCCTAGAGGTCATAAACTGGATGCTAAGGAAATTGACGCGTAGGTTCAAATCGGGGAACGCGAATGTTTGAAATGAATCCCGGAAGGGGAACGCAGAACATGTCGACCAATCGTGAGACCGTCAAAACTCTCTGTAAGAGCATCGTTAGCCGGTTGGAGAACCAGAAGTACATCAAGGTGATCCCCGAAAAGCGTTCGCAGGTGATCGACGAACTCCTGCGCAAGGTCGGGCCCTTTGTGCTCACCGACCAGGACCTGCGCGAGCGGGCGCTCGAGGCGATCGGCGAAAAGGCCGACATCCTCGACGAGACGGCGTTCTCGGACAACGAGCGGTTTCGCGCCGCCAAGCAGGTCATCCGCAAGTCGTTTGGCGATGACGTGCTCCACGGCCTCTACTTTCAGAAGTCCCTGAAGAACCTGGCCGCCGCCGTGCGCGAGGCCTTCATGGACCTGCCGTCGATCGACGACGTGTTCGGCACCGATGACGAGCTCGATCGGGCGACCGTTGAAGTCATTCAGCGGTTTGATCCGAAGAATGTTCACTGAGCGGATCGACGCCGCCTGAACCGGGCGGCGCTATCTTACGGGGACGAACCGGTATTCGCCGGATTGAATCTCGGAGAAATCATCCAGGCTAGCGCCCGTGATGGTCCCGCTGACGGTTACTGCATCGCTGCCGGACCCCTGGTTCAGTCGCAGGTGGTAGTTTGGAACGACTCGGTCTCGCATGGTGCGTCGTAGGCTGACGTGCTGGTGGGATTGTCGACGGTACCCCCGCTCATATCAAGAAGGCACTTTCCAACCTGAACTGCTCTTGTCTTGTCGGGTGTTTCGACCCACGTTAACTCGAGCAGGCTGAAGTCGTAAAACGACAGATTGTAGGCTTGACCGCCTTCGACTCCTGTTTCAGTAGTCCAGACGTATGCGTTATGGCTGTCCACTTGGGCTGCGGCCAAGCAATCCTTTATGGCTTGAATCGCGCCTGCATCTGAGGCGTCCCCGCTGGCTGCCGGGGAGCAGTCTTCCGCGCTCGAAAGCGGCA
>DATJFU010000397.1:0-4349 GCA_035495495.1 Bdellovibrionota bacterium | reverse complement strand
GGGACTACTCGGTCATGGGCGCGTCGCTCATCGGCTACTCCATGCCCATCTTCTGGTGGGGCCTGCTTCTGATCATGGTGTTTTCGGTCAAGCTCGGATGGACGCCCGTCTCGGGCCGCATCGGGGTCGAATACGACCTCGCGCCCATCACGGGCCTGCTCCTGATCGACACGCTGATCTCCAAGGACGGGGGCTGGGAGGCTTGGGTGAGCGCCGCCAAGCACCTGATCCTGCCCGCCACGGTCCTGGGCACGATCCCGCTCGCGGTGATCGCGCGGATGACCCGCTCGAGCCTCCTCGAGGTCCTGGGCGAGGACTACGTGCGCACCGCCAGGGCCAAGGGCCTTTCGCGTGGCCGCGTCGTCTGGGTGCACGCCCTCCGTAACGCGCTCATCCCCGTCATCACGGTCATCGGCCTTCTCTTTGGGTCGATCATCACGGGCGCGATCCTCACCGAGACGATCTTTTCTTGGCCCGGCATCGGCAAGTGGCTCGTCAAGTCCGTCACCTCGCGCGATTACCCGGTCATCCAGGGTGGCGTGCTTCTGATCGCCGGCATGATCGTGACCATCAACCTGGCGGTCGACGTGCTCTACGCGCTGGTCAACCCGCGCATGAGGGGCAAGCTCTGATGCGCGAGGAGCTCAAGGAGTTCTGGTTCTTTTTCAAGCAGAACCGGGGCGCGGTGGGCGGCCTAGCCCTGATCGTGCTCTTTGTCCTGGCCGCGGTCTTCGCGCCGCTGCTCTCCCACTACGACCCGGCGCGCGTGTTTCCGGACGCCCTCCGCCTGCCGCCCTTCTGGGTCGAGGGCGGAAAGCACGAGTTTCTTCTCGGCACGGACGACGTCGGCCGCGACCTCCTGAGCCGTCTGCTGTACGGCGCCCGGGTCTCGCTCGGGGTCGGCTTTCTGGTGGTGCTCCTGTCACTGACGACCGGGACGGCCGCCGGCCTCATCGCCGGCTACTTTGGCGGCTGGATCGACCGGTTCACCATGCGGGCCGTGGACATCCTCATGGCCTTGCCCAGCATTCTCTTGGCCATCGTGGTGGTATCGGTCCTCGGACCCTCGCTCTTCAACGCCGTGGTCGCGGTCAGCGTGGTCTCGCTCCCGAACTTCATCCGCGTCGTGCGCGCGTCGGTCATCGCGGAGAAGGGCCGGCCGTACGTCATGGCTTCAAGGAGCTTTGGCGCGGGACACTTCCGCAACCTCGTGATCAACATTCTCCCCAACTGCATGGCGCCCCTGATCGTGCAGGGCGCGCTGGGTTTTTCTGACGGCATCCTCAACGTGGCGGCCCTGGGGTTCTTAGGCCTGGGTGCCCAGCCTCCGACGCCCGAGTGGGGCACGGTGCTCGCCGATGCTCGACCGTTCATCGAGAGCAATCCCTGGATGGTCAACCTGCCGGGCTTGTGCATCTTGGGCGTGGTGCTCGGATTCAACCTCATGGGCGACGGCCTCCGCGACGCCTTTGACCCGAGGTTGCGCAAATGATGCGAAGCATGGCCCCCCTCCAGAACCTGCTTCGGGTCGAGGACCTCACCATCGAGTTCGACACCCGCAAGGGCCTCGTGCGGGCCCTGGATCGGGTGAGCTTTTCGTTGGGCGAGGGCGAGACCCTCGGCATCGTGGGCGAGTCCGGCTGCGGCAAGAGCATCACCTCGCTCGCGCTCATGGGGCTCTTGGCGCCCAACGCGCGGGTTTCGGCCAAACACCTCAGCTTTGACGGCCGCGAGCTTCTCAAGATGGGCGAGCGAGAGCGCCAGTCCATCCGCGGCGGCCAGATGAGCATGATCTTTCAGGATCCGATGACCTCGCTCAATCCCGCGTTCACCGTGGGGTTTCAGCTCGAGGAGGTCCTCAAAGCCCACCCCCAGAAGGGCGTCGAGCCCACCAAGGACGGCAGGCGCAAGCGGGCGGTCGAGCTCCTCGACCAAGTGGGGATCCCGGATGCCGCGCGCCGTTTGAACTCCCATCCCCACGAGCTCTCGGGGGGACTGAGCCAACGCGTGATGATCGCCATGGCCGTGGCCTCGCGCCCCCGTCTGCTCATCGCCGACGAGCCCACCACCGCCTTGGACGTGACGATCCAGGCTCAGATCCTGGATCTGCTGCGCGACCTACAGCGTGCCTACAAGATGGCCCTGATCCTGATCACGCACGACCTGGGCGTGGTCTCCGAGATGGCTGCGCGGACCCTCGTCATGTACGCGGGCCAGGCCGTGGAGACCGGTTTGACCGCCGAGGTGATCGGCAAGCCCCGGCATCCCTACACGTCGGGCCTGCTCGAGTGCCTGCCGGCCATGCACCTCAAGGACGGGGCCAAGTCGCGTTTGTCGTCGATCACGGGGCTCGTCCCCGATCTGGCCGCGCGGCCCACGGGCTGCCAGTTTCACCCGAGGTGCGCGCGTTCACAGGAGCCGTGCTGGCAAGAAGAGCCGTCCTGGACCGTCGCCGATAGCACCGTGACCAAGGGCTGGCGCTGTCACTTTCCGCTGGAGGGCACGAAATGAGCTCCCTCCTCGACTCTCCCGGACCGGCGGCAGCCGGTCCTTTGCTAGAAGTCCGGGATCTCCGCAAGCATTACCCCCTCCGGGGCGTGTTCGGCACCCATGGGCTGGTCAAGGCGCTCGACGGCGTCTCGTTTCAGCTGGCCGAGAAGAAGACACTTGCCGTCGTGGGCGAGTCCGGCTGCGGCAAGAGCACCTTGGCGCGGGTCCTTCTGGGGGTTGAAGACGCCACGGACGGCTCCGTGCTCTACGGCGGCGCCGAACGCATGGCGCTCGCGCCGGCCGAACGGCTGCGCATGGTGCAGATGATCTTTCAGGATCCCTACGGCTCGCTCAACCCGCGTAAGCGCGCCTGGCAGATCATCGGTGAACCCCTCGCGGTGAGGGGCGGACTCAGCCGCGCCGAGGTCCGTAAGCAGGCCGAGGAGCTCATGCTCAAGGTCGGCCTCAGGCCCGAATACTCCGAGCGCTATCCCCACATGTTCAGCGGCGGACAGCGCCAGCGCATCGGCATCGCGCGCGCGCTCATGCTCCACCCGCGGGTTCTCATCTGTGACGAGCCCGTGTCGGCTCTCGATGTCTCGATCCAGGCCCAGGTCCTGAACCTGCTCCTCGATCTGCAGCAGGAGATGGGCCTGAGCTACGTCTTTATCTCGCACGATCTGTCGGTCGTGCGGCACCTGGCCGACGACGTCGCCGTGCTTTACCTGGGCCGGCTCGCCGAACTCGGGACGCGGGACCAGATCTTCAGCGATCCCCGGCATCCCTACACGCGGGTGCTCCTCGCCAGCACTCCCCACATCAAGGCCACGGGAGCCAAGGAGCGGGCTGAGGCCGATCCGCGCTTTAGGGGCATCAAGGGCGAGCTGCCATCACCCCTCAATCCGCCCACGGGATGCGCGTTTCATAAGCGCTGCCCGCTTGCGACCGAGCGCTGTTCGCGCGAGCTGCCGCTTCTCCGCGAAGTGGGCGGACGTCAGGTCGCGTGTCACGAAGCGGTCTGAATCCACCGGACGCGCGGAGCGCGGTTTTTAACGAGTTGCGCAGTCGACGTCGGCCGGAAACACGGGCGAACGGCCGCCGGGAGCATTGAGGCCCGCAACCAAGCCGGCCTGACAGGCGGCCACGAGCTCGCCCATCTCCATTCCGTGGGGACGGAGGACCATCAGGAGATTTTCGATGATGCAGGCCCGGGTGGGGGCGTCGTGCACGTGGCAGATGTCGCGGGCCTTGATCGGATCCAGAAGACCATCGGTGTCCGGGATTCCACCCGTCGCAAAGTGCTTGAGCGAGGCGACATCCTGGATGCAGGACTGGTAGTCCTGGCTCTGACCCTCGCAGGCGTCCTGGGCGAGTGAGATGGCGCGCTCGCGTTCGCTGGGGGCCGAGGTCAAAAAGAAACGATAGCTCCTGAGGACGCAGGCGCGGTCGGTGGCGTCCGAGTAGCTGCAGATCCTCTCGGCGTTGGTCCGCTGGTGTGCGTCGGTCGCGAGAAAGGACCAGAAACCGGTGGCCGGCTCCAAGTTCTGTTCGGCCGCGTCGGCAAGGGTGTTGCGCTCTCGATCCAGGTCCGTGCCGGCAAACGGGCCGTTGCCCTTGGCCAGGTCGATCATGCAGGAGCGCAAGGACTGGCTGCGGTAGCGGCAGACGTAACGCGAAAGTTCGATGGACAGGCCCGTGCGCCGGTAGGTCGCGAGGGTGCAGGCCTTGCCTTCGGTGTTCGAGATGGCGCAAAAGTTCATGGCGTCGCCCGCCTCGTCGCCCCAGTTGCGGTAGCCTTTTTCGTCGGCCTGGCCATGGTTTCTGAAGGTGCCCTGTTTAAGCTGATCCAGGAGGCAGGC
>DATJFU010000396.1:0-15232 GCA_035495495.1 Bdellovibrionota bacterium | reverse complement strand
CGTCGGCCCCGGGCTCGGTCGGGTCGGGGGCGGTGGCGCGCGCCGCCGCCGCGGAGGCGGGTGTCGCGGCGACGACGGGGCAACGGCTCTTGATGGTGAGCTTGGTCACGGGGGCGGTCATGACCGTGGTCGCGCTCCTCGAGGGCGACATGGGGTGGCCGGGACTCGCGGGGCTGGCACCTTTGGCCGCGCTGGCGTTCTTGCCGCAAACCCTGGGCTGGCTCGTGATCACCGCCAACCTGCCCCAGGTCCGCGTGGGTGTGGCGGGGCTCGTCTTGCTGTTGCAGCCGATCCTCAGTGTTCTCCTCAGCCGGTGGATCTTTAATGAGGTCTTTCAGCCCCACCAGGTCGCGGGGGCGATCGTTACCCTGGCGTCGGTTTACGTGGGGAGTACGCGGGGGAAGGGGTGAGAGTCACCGGCCGCTGACCTCCCGTTTCGGACGGGATGTCCGGTTCGAGGGCGTTTTTCAACTGTTTCACCTCAGATCCGGACAGTCTGTCCGAAATCATTGTCGGAGTTCGGGTTGACAGGCCAGCCGGGCCGCGCTCGGGCGCTCGAGGGGAGCCCGGCGCGCCCGCTGGAGTGAATGTCGGGAACGCGGTTTGGGTGGAGGGATGAGATTCACCCCAGCCAGGCGCGCGGGCCCCGCAAAAGGCCCGGGCGCGCCTGAGCTGGCCGGGGCTTGGCATTTCGGTGGCCAAAAAAGCCTACGCGCCCCGCACGGCCCACGTCGACTCGCGCTTACCTGCGTAGCCGGGGCGAGGCGTGAGGGTAAAGCCCTCGGAAAGTAGCGCGCGCTTCAACGTTCCCTTGGCGGCGTAGGTGGTGAGGATGCAGTTCTCGTCGGCGTAGCGCCGCAAGAAGCGGCGGAGAAATCCCTCATCCCAGAGTGCGGGGCTCGTGTGCCCGCTGTAGGCGTCAAAGGCGATGACGGTCGCGCGCCACGCGGCGGAGCCGGGTCTCGCCCCCTCGGCACCAGCGGTCACCCTCGTGTCCGCGGCCGCCCCGTTGAGCGCGGCCTCGTCCAGCGCCCCTTTGATCTTCCACCGCCCCGATCGCAGGAGCTCAAGAAGAGACTCCGAGGTTCCGGCGCCCGCCCTTTCCATGACGTTCTGGTAGGCGGCACCGAGGGGGGAGGGGACTCTTGGGTCCGCGGGATCCTCGAGCCATATCTGGAGGCACTCGACGAGATGCCCATCCGCCTCCCAGCTCAGGATCTGCAGATCCGGCGAGAGGTCGCCCTTCCACCCCCGCGCCGCGCGCGCCTCGATCATCCCCAGGCCCAGGCCGACGACCGCGAGCCGCAGGGGCCAGCCCCGGTCCCGGGCCCAGTCCAGGGCCGAGCCGTAGATCGAGTCCGTCTCGCCCCACGCGCCGGCCAGCGAGTGCATGGGCTCGCCCGCCTTCTCCGCCCCCAAGGCCCCATGGGCCACCGAGGGGCTCCCGTCCCGCGTGGGGATCACGAAATAGCGGTGCTCAGGTCCGTTCCAGGCGTCCATGGCGGGTCTTTCTTGACAGGATGCGCCGGGAATTTCAAGACAATGGGATGCAGGCGCCTCGGCCCTATTACGCCATCAGCGACTACTACCGGGGGATCTTCGGCAAGAAGATCTACAAGATCCCCCTGTCCGTCGCGGATACCTGCCCCAACCGCATGGGCCTCAAGGGCATGCGGACCTGCGCCTTCTGCGACGAGTGGGGGTCGGCCGCCTATCCCGACCGGGCCCAAGAGGGGGTGGCCCGCCAGCTCGAGCTCAACAAGGCCCGTGTACTCAAGCGGGTCAATGTCTCCGACTTCTTGGCCTACTTTCAGGCCTATACCAACTCCTTTGCCAAGCTCGCCATCCTCGAAAAGCAGATCGACGAGGCCCTGGCCGTCGACGGGATCCGCGGTGTCGTCGTCGGCACCCGCCCCGACTGCGTGTCACCCGCGGTGATGCGCCTCTGGCAAAAGACCCACGAGCGAAGCTGGTGTTCGGTGGAACTCGGGGTGCAGAGCTTTTTTGACCATCACCTGGAGTTCATGGCCCGCGGCCACTCGGGCCAGGCCTCGATCGACGCGCTTAAGCGCATCGCCGAGAACACGACCGTCGACGTGGGCATCCACCTCATCTTTGGCAATCCCGGCGAGACCGATGCCGAGATCGTCGAGACGGCGCGGCTCTGCAATGAGCTGCCCCTCAAGCACGTCAAGCTGCACCATCTGCACGTGCTCAAGGGCACGGAGCTCGCCGAGCGGCATGCAAGGGGCGAGTTCCACCCGGTGGAATTTGAGATCTACGCCGAGCGCGTGGCGCTGTTTCTGCGGCATCTCAGGCCCGAAATCGCGGTGCAGCGCCTCGCGGCGCTCTCGAATCGTCCCCAGGAGCTCATCGCTCCCGATTGGACGGCCAAGAAATTTCAGGTACACGAAGGAATCATCGGACACATGCTCAGGGCGGGAGCCCGGCAGGGAGACTTATGGAGACCGGCAGTATGATCAGCCAGATGACCGTCCAGGAGTTCAGTGAGGTTCTCCAAAAAATGGGGCCCAGGGATCTCGTCCTGGATATCCGTGAGCCGGATGAGTTCGCGGACGGCCACATTCCCGGCGCCCGCAACCTGCCCATGGGGATGGTGCCAGGCCACATCGACGAGCTCAAAGGCTTTGACCACGTCTACCTGATCTGCGCCCGTGGCAACCGGACCCGTCGCCTGCACGCGGCCATTGAGAGCCATCTGAGCAACCTGGTCTGTCTCGCAAACTTCGGAATGATGGCGTGGACCGACTCGGGCTATCCGACGGAACGTCCGTAGCCGGACCGCCCCGGGGCGGTCCTTAGGCGAACCGCTTCTGAAGGCGCTCGCGGGTCTCGGCGCCGTCGAGGCTGAGGCGGGTCCATGGGATCGCCAGCAGGCGATCGTCCTCGATGGGCTCCTCGGTCTCCTCGCAAACACCGTAGGTACCGGTGTCGATGCGCTGGAGGGCGGCGTCGATCTCGGTCAGCTCGCGCAGCATGCGCTCGCGTTGGACGAGGGACGTGTTCTGCCCTTCGAGGGCCGAGGCCATGTCGCCCTCATCGCCGGTGATTTCGACCGACAGGGACGACTGCAGGGAGCGCAGGCCGCTCAGCACGTCCTGCCGCGTCTTTAAGAGCTTGCGCTTACACTCTTCGAAAAGCTTGTCGCGTGTCCGGCTCATGTTCTCCCCCCATTTACTTGGCGCCTGCTCCGGTATGGCCGGAGCGCGTCATCTGGCTATTGTAAGGTAAAAAATTACAGGGACGCAAACCGTGGGCAGTGAAAATATTGCCTGCCTCGGTCGGCGGCTCGTAACCCAGAAGATATCGGCGGCAAGGTCGCGCTCCGTGAGGAGAAGTATCGCGCGTCCTCCGGGACGTAGGTCACGGACGACACGGCGTTGACGCTCAGGGGAGGTTGCACATCGTGGACGCGAAAGTCGAAGCGCAGCGGGCAGCCTGGTCCGGGACCCAGTCGCGCAGTTCATGGTTGAGCTTCGTGTCCCTCGCCACCCGCCAGAGGGTGGTGTTGGGCGGGAGTTCGACGTGGAGGTGACTTTCGTGGAATCGGTTCACCAGCGGGTCATAAATGGAGAGACCGAGGTCGGTGAGCAAGTTGTGAACGACGGCTCCCGCATACAACGTCATCCGCTCGTGGGCTTGGGCGGTACGGGGGACACGCAGATCGGCGGGGAGACTCGCCTCGAGGCCGCGGTAGAAACCGGACACGCCGTCTCTGAGGACGCCGGCCCGCGCGTCGTTCCAGCTCCGCCCGCCCCGGGTGATTTGGTGCCGGAGAGCGTCCGGAAAAGGATGCACTTCTTCTCCGTTCGGCCCGTGGTCCTCCATGCTCCACGTGAACTCGTGGCAATGGTCGTCCCTGAACTTGATGTAGCTGATGTCGATCGCCGTGCCGCGGGCGTGATCGCTCACGTGCCTGAGAGAGAGGCGGGGATGGGCCTGGTGGGCCAGGGCCTGAACGTTGCCTCCAGTCTCCATTCGGTCGACGGTGCCTCCGAGCACCCCGATCTCGACCGGCACCCAGGGGCGCATCCGCTCAGTGAGCTGATTCACGAACTGCGACATGACGACCGGAACGCGCTCGTCGATGGGTTCGGTCTTGAAGGGCCCGTCCTCGTGGATGGCCTTGAAGCAGGCCGTTCCGAACTGGGCACCCATGTCCGCTCCGCAGTTGCAGCCGGGCCAACGGTCCAAGAGTGCGAACGTCGAGAGGTCACTCGCCCGTCTCGTGCTGCAAACCGTTCGACGGGCACGGGCGCGCTGGAGCAGATCGCTGGTCAGATAGCTCTGGAGCGCTTCGGGTACGCTGGCCCATTCTTGATCCGTCTGGCAAGCGATCAGGTCTCCCCGGATGTCCTGAAGCATTTCTTCGAGACGTGATTGCTCAAACTGGTCGTAATGCTTGCTGTCGGCCTCACTGTAAAGAAGGCTGAGGTAGGTTCTCACCGCGGGGCTGACGAGGGTCGTGAGGCTCTCGTGCCCGACCGCGGATATCTCGTAGCTCGCCGCGAGTGACCGGTATCCCAGGGCCATGGCCAACCGCATAAGCTGGGGATCCGACGAAATCCGAATCTCGTCGAGAGTGGCGCCCTCTTGGTGCGCTCGAACGGCCGTGGCGCTGATCCGCCGGGCGAGTTCGCCCGAGAGTTCGGCAAAGGTCTCGCCCTGATCGTGAACGATCCGCACGTTGCTCGCGCCCAGCATCTCGGAGGCGCAGTTCTGGAGCTCATGCGCGCAACTGGAGAGCATCTGGACCGTCGCGTGGGGCGCGTCCAGGCGGGGACCGTGGGCGAGCTGGAGCGGGGCGTCCTCGCAGATGTCGTGGTTAGGCAGGGAGGTGGGCTTGAGGGGGCAGCTGTACTGGATGTCACAGGACGTGGGGACCACGGGATCGGCGGTGGCGGGGAAAGGGGCAAAAAAGAGGGCGCCCAATAGCGCCGGCCGGATCCAATTCCCCCGAAAAGCCCCCATCCCCCTAGGTTATTAAACTATATGAAACTGATCAACTTTTAATCCCGGCGGCGCGACCTGCCGATGAGTGACCGGATGCCCTCGGCCATCTTACGGTTCGCAAAACTGATTTACCGCGGGTCAAACGAGGCCCAGGCAACCCCGGCGGGCGACCGGGCCAAGGCCCTCTTGTTTCTCGGCGGCCTCGTCACCCTGGGACTGATCTTTGGGGGCGTCTACTCGGCAAAGCTCCTGCAGTGGAACCGGTTTCGGCCCGAGGTGGTCACGCCCAGCGAAAGCTGGCGGGCCTTCTACGGCGATAGCCCCGCCCCCTGCGGCATGACCGCGGGGCGCGGCTGTCTCGCGGATCCCGGGACCTCGATCCTTTGGGAGAGCTCCTTCAACCGCGCGCAGCGTGAGCACCTGGCCCAAACGCAGACTCGGCGGGGCCAGCGCTTTTGGATCGGGACCCGAGTGTCGCCTCAGGACGCGGCCCGGGCGGCGGCGGCCGGAGCGAACCATCTCCTCGTCGGATGGATCCGCGGAACCTTTCGGATCTGGGTCAATGGCCAGCAGATGACCGAGGGTACCTGGGCCGACATGGAACCCGTCATTCTGACAATCCCCGCAGGGTGGCTCACGGCGGGTAGGCCGGTCTCCGTCGCGGTGGAGATCCTGAACGATGTCGAGCTGCCCAATCTGCCCGACCTGCTCATGCCCGGGGGGGAGGGTGGATTCATGAAGAAAGCCTCGGCCAAGGCTTTCAAGGAGTACGTCGATCATTGGGACTATGCGCGCCCCTTGGCGCTCATGACCGCCAATCTCCTCTTGGCTCTCTTCTTCTTCTTTGGCTGGACCTCCGACCGGCGCAAGACGGAGTACTTCTACATCGCCATGTGCGCCCTGGTCGGCGCCGCCATCCAGTTCAGGGCCACGGATTATTTCTTTCTGAGCTGGAGCTACACCGCTTTCAACCGGATGGCGTTTCTGATGGACGCCTACTACTCGGCGTTTGTGCTCTTTCTGGGGCTCTCGTTTGCGCGCGTGCGGACCTCGGTGTTCAAGTGGGGGGTTCCGCTGGCGCTCTTGCTGCCGGCCGTGATCGAGCTGTTCTGGAACGACTCGCTGGCCCTCATCAAGTTTCGTCACTCCGTCTCCGGCATCGCGGTCGGGGTGTGCGCGGCTCTCGGGGCGGCAGCTTGCTTTGTTCAGGCCCTGTACCTGAAGGACCGAGAGAGGAAGGGCCTGAGGCTCCCGGAGCGGATCAGAAACCTCGTGGCCTTTGGCGCGGCCCAGCTGGTGCTCGTGCCGGTCAGCCTCCTCGACGACGACCGGGTGCTCTTTACGTTCGCCTTTCAGCTCCTCTGGCGGCAGAGCGGCCACCTGGCGGTACTCTCGTTTCTCGGATTTATCGCGCTCGCGGACTACAAGAAGGAGCGCCAGCTCATCGAGAAGGTGCCGATCTCGCCGTACCACCGTCGGCCGACGCTCCCGGAATCCGTGGGGGGAGCGCTTCTGGTCGTGGATCTCAAGGGATCCGAGGCCCTCTTCAGGGACTCCGCGCAGATCGGCCGCTCGGGCGAGCTGGTCGAGATCTGCCTCTCGCACATGTGGGCGGCCGTGGTCGAATGCGGTGGAGTCGTGCTCCATACCGAGGGCGACGCACTGAGGGCGCTCTTTGACGACCAGGTCCACGCCAACCCCGTACTGAGCGCCATCCGCGCGACCGACGGGATCGCGGCGGCGCTCGAGCGTTTGGGCCCCCAGCTCATGGGCAAGTTTCACCTCGAGCACGAGGTCAAGCTCGGGTTCAGGGGCGGGATCGCCCTTGGCCAGGTTCGGCCGGTCTGGCAGGAGATGGGGGTCGACCGCTACGCCTCCTGGATCGAGACGGGCAACGGCAACCCCCTCGTGGAATCCACACGGGTGATGGACCTCGAAAGAAAGGTGCCCGAGACCGGGCCCGCAAACAGCTCGCGCGTCGTCGTGCTCGAAGACCAGGCCCAAGCCCTTTGTCTGGCCATGCCAGAGCTCGCCGTCGGCTTCGAGGCCCGCTCGCTCCAGCTACCGGGCAAGCACGGCAAGGTCTACACCGTGGCGGCGTACCGTCCGGGCGCGGTCCTGGGACGCGTGCGCGCCTTCAAGAACGTGGCCTAGGCGGCGTCTTCTTCTTTTTCTTCGGAATGCGCCGGAGGCCAGGGCTCAGCCGCGGCGGCGTCTCCGCCACCCACGGGCCAGCCGGCGACCTCGACCACCCCTGAGTCAGGGCCGGTGAGCGCTGCGGGCTGCGTGGGCGCCGGCGCGCTGGACGGCGGCGCCTCGGTCTCGAGATGGGGGGGCACGGGCCTCACGCCGCTCATGGCCTGGAGCAAGGCCTCGCTCTCGGCCGCGGCGGCCTCGGCTTCGTGATGCTTTTCCTCGTGTTCATCCCCGTAGGTCGGCGGCTCGTGGTGCTCCGGAACGAAACCCGAGCCATCCGTGTCCTCCGAGTCCGGCGGCCGCTTGAACTCGAACGACGCCGTGCGGTCCTCGGGCCCATAGGGCGGAGGCTCGTGCTCGGCCGGATCAAAAGGGGGAGGCGTGCGTTGCGAACTCTGTTCTTCGAGGAGTGCCGCGTCCGCGCCCCGCGATTTCTCGGCTTCGGCCGCCGCGGCCATCGCGGTCGCGAGGTTCTCCGGCGTGGGTCCCCTGAAAGTCTGTTCGGAGGGCACCGTGCGTTGCGCGGCGACCAGGTGTTCGTCGGGCATGGGCACGGGGGGAGGCAGCCCCATCAGGGGCGCCACCGGGGTTTCTTCGTCCGGCAGAGCGGGCGTGATGCCGGATCCCGAGGTCGACTCGTGCGAACGGATCTCCGGATGCCGTTCGAGGTCGGCCGTGCGGGGGTCGCGTTCGGGCGCGCGGTCGATGGCGGTGGCCGAGGCGTCGTTCCACAGAAACTGCAGGGCCTGCTGAAAGCATTCCACCGCGCGCGCATGCGGATCCGCGGGCGAGAGCACCGTATTGACCACCGAAAACGCCATCGAGAGCCCGAGGCCCAGGATCGCCGCGTGCAGCGAGAGGGTCATCTGGGCCAAGAAACCATCCATCGCCGCGCGGGCCGCGCCCAGGTTGCCCAGGTCGACGCCCTGGAGCGCGGGCAACCCGCGGAGCACGCCCAAGAGAGTGCCCAGGACCCCGCCCACGAGAAGCAGGGTGGGGAGCAGGTTGAGCAGATCGTGCGTGACCGACATCTCCCACCGGCCGCGCAGGCGGTTGAAGTAGGGGTTGGCGCCAAAGGCAAAGCGAGTGAGGTCCTTGAGATTGGGAGTGTCCAGGCCGCGCTCGACCAGGCGTGCCTGGATGAGCGTGTCGTCGGCCAGGCGCTGAGCGCCGGACTCGACCCCCAGGTACCGGTCGGCCCAGGCCCAGAAGCGGTCCAGGGTCCGGCGGAGGTGCTGTGCGCGGGCGACGTAAGCCTCGTTCCAGGTGCGCTTGAGGAGCGACTCGACGAGCGCGCTAAAACCCTGGCCGCGGGTCTCCGGGTATTCGCCGTCCAGGTGGCGGCGAACGCGTTTCTCGAACTCGAGGGTAAAGCGCTCCTCGCCGCGAACGACGAGGTAAAGGACCGCGCGAAACAGGATTCCACCCAAAAAGGCGCAGAGAAGCAAAAAGTCGAGGCCCAAGGCCCAGCTCGTGGGATTGCCGTTCATCGCGCGGCCTCCTTGAGGGAGAAGCGCAGAACCACCTTCTGGTTGGCGGCGCAGTTATATTTTTTGCAGAAGGCCTCGGCCTTGGGAGAGGACCGGCCCTTGAGAACTCCCTTGGCGGGGGGCTCTGCCTGGAGATGACCTAAGCCCGTGACCTTGGTCATCCGGAGCATCTCGCTTTGCTGCGGAAACCGCATCTTGCGCCGGTCAAAGATGAACTCGAAAATCGACCGCGCCCGATGGTAGCTCAGGTCCATGTTGTAGTTGAGGCTCTTGACCGATTCGGGGTCCAAGGCCGAGGGATCGACGTACTTGCCCAGGTAGGTGGGCGATGCGAATCCCACCACCTCGAGCGATACGATGGCGTCGCTGGCGCGCGGATCGCCGAGGAGGCTCCTCGCATAAGCGGGGATCGCCTTCTTGAGCACCTGCTTCATGGCCGGTTTGAGAACGGCGCTGCCGTAGTCAAAGTGCACTTCGGCAAAGGGCAGCGTCACTTCACCCGTACGCTCGTCGACCTGGGCCTGAACGCCCGCTTTTGCGAACTCCCTGCGGAGCCGCGCGGCGATTTCGGTGCGGAGCTCCTGTTCCTTTTGGATCCGCTCCTTCTCCTGCTGGATCACCCGGCGCTCGGCGTCGAGTTTCTCTTCGTAGGTCCGGCGGATGTCGGCAGCCATGTGGACCTTTTCGACCTCAAGCTCGGCGGCGGCCTCCTTGGCCGCCTTCTGAGCCTGGGCCCGGCCCATGAACACGGCCACGCCGGCTTCCATGCTCCTCATGGCGTAGAGCATCAGAAAGACCAGGGCGAGGAGCACAAAGAGGTGCCCATGCGGCGCGAGTGCCGCGCCGCTGCGCACCTCCCAGGGCTTGCGATAGCGAAGTCGGTCCATTCCACTGGACGTATCGGTCCGGGTGGTCTAATAGTTGACTATATTGATCTAATTTGAGTACCTTGACCGTGGCGGCGCTCTGTCCGATTCTAAAAGAGTGAAGCGATTTCAACCGGTTAACCGCTCCCGGCGGAACTTTCTCCTCCGCTCGGCCCAGTTCACTTTTGCCGTATGGGCGGGCAGGACCCTTTCCGCGTGCTCGTCGCCCGCGGTGTTCACGGACGACGGGTCCCCCTCCGGTGCCTTGGCCATCATCCAGGGCGCGACCTCGGCGGGCACGGTCCAGTTTGGAGTCCTCGAGCCGGTCAAAGAGAACTTTGCGTACCGGGCCCAGGACCTGGCGACGGGCCAGGTGTTTGAGCCCCGCGAGGTGAAGGCGTTTTCGCGCCCCACTTTTCCGTGGCGGCAGATGACCCTCCAGTTCGTTGGACTCGACACCAAGTCGGGCTACTCCCTCATGGTCTACCGCAAGGGCAAGGGCGGTGAGCCGGGCTCGTTGGTGGATTACCGCCGGTTCAAGACCCTGGACGTGTCCAAAGAAAATCCTCGCATCGTCGTGGCCTCCTGCATGGACGACTTCTACAAGTCGGAGCAAGAGATGATGTGGAAGCAGGTCGCCGGCGAGAAAGCCGACGCGCTCTTTCTGATCGGCGACCAGGTCTACACCGACCGCTCGGGCGGGCAGTTTGTCGGCGCCGTGGATCCGGCTCTTCTGTGGAAGCGCTATGTGGAGACCCGTAACGCGCTCCATATCTTCAGGCGCCGCGAGCTCATCCCCGTTTTTGCCATCTGGGACGACCACGACTACGGCCTCAACGACGGCGACCGCGAGTATCCGTACGGCAGCGAGTCCTCGCAGATTTTTGCGGCTTTTTTTCCGCGAGCGCCCATCGCGGGCACCTACGACATGGGGCCCGGCCTATCGAGGAGGCTCAAGGCGTGGGGGCAGAGCTTCTTTTTCTTGGACGATCGCACGTTTCGTTCGCCGGATCTCAAGTCGAGTCCCAAGAGCGAAGCCAAAACCAACGGCCCCGGCCAATCCCATCTCGGGCCCGCGCAGGACGAGTGGTTGCAGCACATCCTCGACACCGATCCGACGCCGGCCTGGCTCGTGGACGGTGACCAGTACTTTGGCGGCTATCAGCAGTTTGAGTCCTGGGAGGGATCCCACCCCTCGGACTTCAAGGCGTTCTTGACCAAGCTCAAGAAGGCCAAGGGCCCTTTCTGGTTCGTCTCGGGCGACCGCCATCTCACCGAGCTCATGGCCATCGAGCCCGCGGTCGTGGGCTACCCCACCTACGAGCTCACCACGAGCGCCATCCACGCCAAGGTGTTTCCGAGCACCTGGGATCAGGAGCCCAATCCGCGGCAGATCGCCGGCGCGGCCAATGAGATGAATTACGCCGTGGTGGAATCCAAGGCGGTCCCCGGCCAGCCCTGGGCCCTCTCGATCCGGGCCATGGGACTCGACGGTAAGAAGCTGTATGAAAAGGAAATCACCATCCAAAGGTGACCGTCCTGATCCGGCTTGTCGATTGCGGCGCGTCGTAGTATTGCCTGCCCCATGGGCCGGGAACAGACCATTCCTACGTTGGACCTGAGGGATTACCTGAGCGGCGAGCCGGTTCGGCAAGCCCGCTTTGTCGAGACCATGGGCTGTGCCCTGGCCGACATCGGCTTCTTTGCCCTGACCCACCACGGGGTCGACGAAAAGCTCATCGCCCAGGCCTACTCCGAGGCCGAGAAGTTCTTTGCACTGCCAACCTCAGCCAAGCAGGTCCATGAGGACCTCCGCCTGCGCGGCCAGCGCGGATACACGAGCTACGGTCGCGAGCACGCCAAGGACCAGGCCGTGGCGGACATGAAGGAGTTCTGGCACGTCGGCCGTGAGTTCGGCCCCGAGAGTGAGCTCAACAAGATCTATCCGCCCTGCTTCTGGCCCACGGAGCTCAAGCAGTTTAGGCCCGTCTTCTTGGAGCTCTACCGGCAGCTCGAGACCTGCGCGTTTCACCTGCTCGAGGCCGTGGCCCGTTACGTGGGTGGAATCCCGATGGACCACATCGCGAACGGCGCCGTCGACGGCGACTCGATTCTGCGCGTGATTCACTATCCGCCCGTGCCCGAGAGCGCCCACCCCGCGGCCCTCCGCGCGGCGGCCCACGAGGACATCAATCTCATCACTCTTCTTTGCGAGTCGACCGATGACGGACTCGAGCTGCTCCAACGCGACGGCACGTGGCTGCCCATCCGGGCCGTCAAGGGTCAGATCATCGTGGACTCCGGCGACATGCTCCAGAACCTGACCAACGGTTGGGTCAAGAGCACGACCCACCGGGTGGTGAACCCTGGCAACAGCCGGGATCGCCGCTTTAGCATGCCGTTCTTTGTGCATCCGAGACCCGATTTTTCCGTGGCGCCGCTCCCGGGCTGCGTCGAGCGCACCGGCGGCCCCCGCGCGGAATTCCGCGACATGACGGCCCTGCAGTACCTGCGCGAACGGCTGGATCAGATCGGCCTGGCCGCGAAGCCCAGCGCGAAGGGCTAGCCCTAAGGGTTGAGGCGAGTCGCCTTCCACTGACCCTCTGCCCCGAGCTCGAGGCGAAAGCGGTCGTGTAACCGGTCGGGCCGGCCCACCCAGAATTCGTAAGCGGACGGGACCAGCGCGTAGCCGCCCCAGTGGGGTGGGCAGGGGACCTCGCGGCCGGCGTACTCGCGCTCGAGCTCGGCGACGCGGGCCTGGAGCTGCGAGCGGTCTCCCAAAGGTCGCGTTTGATGCGAGGCCCAGGCGCCGACCTGGCTGCCCCGGGGGCGGCCTGCGAAATAGCGCTCGTTTTCTTCGCGGCTCAAGCGCTTGGCCTGGCCCTCAACGCGCACCTGGCGCTCGATCTCGCGCCAGTAAAAGACACCCGAAGCGCGGGGATTGGACTCGAGGTCACGCGCCTTGGCGCTTTCGTAGTTGGTAAAGAACGAGAGGCCCCCCTCACGCATCCCCTTGTAGAGCACGATGCGGACCGTGGGCGTGCCTGACGCCGATGCGGTGGCCAGGGCCAGGGCATCGGGGTTGGACATGCGTGCCGACTTGGCTTCGGCGATCCAAAGCTCAAGCTGTTTCAGGGGATCCTGAAGGCTGGCTAGTTCGGGGATGTGGATGGGGCTCACGCCACAGTCATAGGTCGAAGGTCAGGCTCGTGTAAAGCTTGTCGATCGACTGGTAACAGAACTGCCAGTTGATGGAACGTCCCAGTAGGGCGTTGAGGCCGATGGACAGGTCCTTGCCCGAGATCGGGTTGGGAACCGCGGCCCCGTTGCCCACGTCAAAGCCCCAGCTGACCGTGAGGCCGAGCTTCTGGTTGCCGACCCAAAGACCCGGCTTGAGCAAGAAGGTATCGAGCTTGGTATTGGTGGTCGCATCGACCACAAACGCCGCGTTGTGGCCCAATTCAAATCCCACGCCGCCGCCCCAGCCGTCGATGCCGCCCGTGAGACCGTAGGCGGTCAGGCCCACGGTGAGGGGAGAGTAGGGGGCGATCAAGACGCCCAGGTTCAGGGTCGTGCCCGAGGCGTTCGAGAGGCCGGTGCGGCCGCCGATGCCGATGGCGGTGCTCAGTCCCTGGATGTGGGCGGCGACGCCGTACGTGCCGGTCAGGCTCGTTCCACCCGTGGCGTTCGGGTCGACGTTGACCCCGAGGCCCCCGCCCCAAGTTCCACCGCCGAAGAGAAAGTCACCGCCAAATTGGATGTTGTTGAGATTGGTGTTGCCGGACTGGGCGTCGGCCAGGATCCGGGATCCGTGGTTATAAACCAGGCCGGCGGGGTTCTGGTCTCCGGTATTGGCGTTGTACGCGGGGTGCGCGATCGCCTCGGAGACGGGGATCATGTTGGTGTAATTGTTCGACGGATAGGCCATTGCGCTCGCGGAGAGTGCAGTGGCGCCGGCGGCGAGGAGGGTACGGACGAAAGTATTGCGGTTGGTCATGCCCACAGTATGGGCGTTGGCCGGCCGCTCCCGCAAGCGTCAAGCAAACGACGGTTTGATGCGGTCAAGGCTGCAGCGCAACCGGCCGAAAAGTCAGGTGGATCGGAGGGCGCCCATGGAACGCATCTTGTTGGTGGAAGACGCCGCGGACTTCAGGACTGTGGTCGAAAGAACGCTGGCGCGTGATTACGAGATTTTCACCGCTGAGAATCTGACCGCGGCGCGAAAGCTCCTCGGCGAGCGTCAGTACGGTCTCATCCTTCTGGACGTCATGCTGCCCGACGGCGACGGCATCGAGTTCTGCCGCGAGTTGCACGGCGACACCAAGCATGGCGGCACGCCCATCATGATCCTCACTGGTAAGGGCGACGTGAACGACAAGCTGTCGGCTTTTTCGGGCGGCGCGGATGATTATCTGGTCAAACCGTTTCACCCGCTCGAGCTCAAGGCCCGGGTCGAGGCTCGCCTCAACCGCGCCCGGGTCGTGTCGCGCTCGGGGGACATGATCGAGACCAAAGGGCTGCGCCTCAACGTGCCGATGCAGCGGGCCGAGATCGGCGCGACGAGCGGCGCCTGGAAGGCGCTGGATCTGACGCCGATCGAGTTCAAGCTTCTGCTCTACCTCGTCCGGGGGGGAGAGAAGACCCATCCGCGCGGCGAGCTGATCCGCTCGGTTTGGGGCGAAGGGGTGCACGTGATCAGTCGAACCGTCGACGCCCACGTGAGCAACCTGCGGAGAAAGATCCGGGGCGGTGGTTGGACCGTGAAATCGGTGCACCGCGTGGGATATCGCTTCGCGCCCGAGACGGGGGGCGCCGCCCGACCGGCGGCGTAAGCCAGATCCTTGGCCCGCGTACCCGCGCCACTGCTCGGACATTCGGGCTTCTGGAACCATTCTACCGACCTGTTGGCCGAGTTCGACGCTGAGCTCAGGCCCGTCGACATCAATCCCGCGGCACAAGAGGTCTTTACCGCCGCCGGCGGCGGCAAGGGCGACGTGTTCAGGGCGATGGTGGGGGACGAGGTGGCCGACGGCCTCGAGCCCAGCCTGCAGCAGGTGATCACTTGGGGCCAAACCGTGCGCGTGGACTGCCCCATGCGTTCTCCCCGCGGGATCCGCGTGTTTGATCTCGTCATCTTTCCCATCTGGGGCGCCAACGGGCGGGTCAAGAGCGCCTGTCTTCTGGGCCGCGACGTCACCGAGAGCCGATCCCAGCAGCGCAAGGTCGAACGGATACTCAAGGACTACGCCGAGATCTCTTCGGACATTCTCTGGGAGTGGGATGCCGAGGGCCGCATCACCGAGATCGATTTCAGGGTCAAGGACCGTTCGATGCCGGACCTCGCCCAGGTGAGGGGGCAGTACTTTTGGCAGATGCTGCCCATCGCCGAAGCCGAGCGCGTGCTCAGGTGGTGGCGCCACCTCATCCGTCACCCCAAGTCCTTCAGGGACTTTGAGGTGGAGTTCCGTGCCCAGGACGGCGAAACCCGCTGGTACCGCATGAGCGGGATCCCGCTCTTTGACGAGTTCGTCGGGTTTTGTGGATTTCGCGGCACCGCCGCCGACATCTCACAGCGAAAGCGTGAGCAAGAGGATCTGGTCGAGGCCCGAGAGGCCGCCCTGGCCGCATCCGAGTTCAAGTCGCGGTTTCTCGCCAACATGAGCCACGAGATCCGGACGCCGATGAACGCGGTCATCGGCCTGAGCA
>DATJFU010000395.1:0-4314 GCA_035495495.1 Bdellovibrionota bacterium | reverse complement strand
TCGCCTAGCCCCACCATTCCACGGCACTCGTTCCAAGCGCCCGCGTAGATCAGGCGCCAGACGGGGATCGCGTCGCCGGAGGCGAGAACCGCCTCGGTGCCCTTGAAGGCCGCGAGCGGAACGCCCTCGATGACCCGCACGCCGGCGGCCGGGAGAACCGCGCGGAGGGCGTCGTCGAGGTCCAGAAGGTCGCGGTCAAACCGCACCTCGTGCGCGCAGGCCAAGAACCGTTCGGCGCCCCAGAGTTCGGCCCGAGCCTGGCTCGCGGCCTTGGCGTCTTCTTTGGCCCAGCGGGGCTCGCGAAACGACTTGTTGCGGAACTCCCGCAGAAAGATCGCCTCTTGCCCCTCACCCGCCGAAAGATCCCAGTCGTTTGAGAGCCGCGCCAAGGTCTCGCGCGCGGCCGTGAGAGCACCCTCTTTCTTGGTGGCCGACGTGGGTGGAAGTCCCAGCGCCGGAAGCGGCGCGATCAACCCACGGCCCGTGCCCTGGATCCAGGTCACGGGATGCCCCACCTTGGCGGCGAACGCGGCGGACGCCAGCGCCGCCCACCCATTGCCCACCACCACCACCGGCTGAAACGAACGTTCCATGTTCACGCGCCCTCCACCAACAACTTATGCAGGATCTTCACGCCTTCCTCTGCCTTGAGGGCGGGCACGGCCAGCGTCAGGGCCAGGCCCGAAAGCACGCCCATGGAGGCCGGGATGTTCTCCCTGCCCAGCACTTCAAAGATACGGCTCAGAAGCACCGGATCCTGGGTCACGCCCTCACCCACGACCGAGAGCGGGGCGAGGCCGGTATCGAACAAGTAGTCCTTGAGAAATCCGTCGGCCGTGAGCTTCTTGAAGCGGCCCTCGCACTCCTTGACCCACTCCTCGCCCAAGAAAAACGAAACGTGATTGTCCTGAAAGAACGGCGCGAGGGGCGTGACGCCCATCTCGGCCAGGGTGTCCCAGACGGTGCCCGTGAGCGTGGGCCGCGCGAGGTTCACGCGGCAGAGCACCCTCCCCGCGTCGGCGGTGACCGCCGTGATTTTTCCGGTTTCCACCTTGGAACCTCCATTGGGATCTCTCACCCAGGTTCCCGGCGCCGCCGGCTCCGGGAGCCCGAGACTATTCAGGACCCTGACCGGCATCCGGTACTTGCGGGCCAGGTACACACAACGCGAGTGTAGAACACCCGCCCCGCGCTGGGCCAACTCACACATCAGATCATAGGGGACGTCGCTCAGGAAGCGGGCTTCGGGCACGGACCGTGGATCCGCGGAGTAAACGCCGTCCACGTCCGTGTAAATCTCGCAGGCGTCGGCCTTGAGGGCGATCGCGAGGGCCACGGCCGTCGTGTCGGAGCCCCCCCGGCCCAGCGTCGTGATCTCCTTGGTCTCGCTGACCCCCTGAAACCCCGCGACGATCACGACCTGACCGTGGTCCAGCCCGCTCTGGATCCTCTGTCCGGTGATCCTCAGGATGCGGGCGCGGCGATGGTGGGTGTCGGTGATGATTCCGCTCTGCGAGCCCGTGAGCGAGATGGCCGGCACGCCCAGGTCCGAGAGCGCCATCGAGAGCAGCGCCATGGAGATGCGCTCGCCCGTGGTGAGAAGCATGTCGACTTCGCGGTGGGGCGGGTCCGCCGACACCTCGTGCGCCAGCTTCAGGAGCTCGTCGGTCGACTGGCCCATGGCCGAGACCACGACCACCAGGCGGTGGCCCTCGGCGTGGGTGCGGGCGATCCATTGGGCGACGGCCCGGATCCGCTCCGGCGTCGCCACGGACGTCCCGCCGTACTTCTGCACGAGAAACGCCATGCGTTGCGGCAGGCTACCACGGCTGGGATTTGAGCTTCAAATTCCTTCGACGGAGGATGAAGCCTGGGCGGCCTGGCGGATTTCGGGGGTCAAAATGGGGGTGGAATCGGCCTCGGCGGTGGTCGAGAACACCCGGTCGGCCGGCAAAGGCAGCCGGAGCTGACCCCCCACCTCGAGGGCCGCGTGGGAAACGATGCCGTTGAGTTCCTGCAGGGGTTCGACGCGGACGCCAAAACGGCGCGCGATACGCGCCAGGGTGTCTCCAGGGCGAACGCGGTAGGGTCTGAATTCCACGTCCCGGACAAAGTTCGGGCGGTGGTAGGCGGCCTCAAAACGTCCGCGGGCCTCCTCGGGGAGGCGCAGGGTGACCTTCTGGGCGCTGGGCGGAGAGCACCAACGCAGAATCTCGGGGTTGAGGTGTTTGACGTCCCGGTAGGCCATGCCGGCGGCTCGCGCCACCTTGAGCAGATCCACGGGACCCGGGACGTCCACCTGGACGGTCCGAGCCTTCCACGCCTGGTCGTCTCCGAGATGGGTGGATCCGCGCCTGAAGCCGTAGGCCTCGCGGTTCTTGCCGACGATGGCCGCGGCCATGATCTTGGGCACGTACTCGCGGGTCTCGGGCGAGAGATGGGGCCGGCGGGCCAAGCGCCAGAAATCACGGGTGCCCAGGTAGCCGATGGCGCGCTCGACGCGCTTTTCTCCCGCGTTGTAGGCGGCGGCGGCGAGCTCCCACGAGCCAAACTCATGGTAGAGGTCAGCAAGATAGCGGGCGGCGGCCTTGGTGCTCTTCTGCACGTCCCGGCGCTCATCCAGCCACCAGTCGATGTGGAGTCCGTAGCGGCGGCCCGTTTCGGGGATGAACTGCCAGGGTCCGACGGCCTCGGCGTTCGAGACGGCGTGGAAGCTGAAGCCGCTCTCGATGAGCGACAGGTACACGAGATCCTCGGGCAGGCCGTGATCCCGGAGCATGGGCAGGATCTCGGGCGCCATGTACTCCGAACGCTCGAGCCACTTCTGAAAGTTCTCGCGGCCGCGGCCCGTGAAATACCGCACCCAGCGCTCGACCTGCTGGTTGACCCGCACCGGAAAATCAAAGTCCACGCGGCGCAGGCGCACGCCCGCGATCACGATGCCGTAGGGCAGGCGGTACTGAAACGAGCCGTCGGGGACCGAGTTCACGGGGGTCGGAGCCGCGCGGCTGAAGCGGATCTGGTCGGAGTGATCGGAGTCGGGGCGCTGGGCGATTTTGGGTTTCGCGGCGGGCGCCGCGGGCGCGGAAGCCGCCGGCCTGCGAAGATTCTGCACCGTGAGCTTACGGGCCGAGTTCTGGGGGGCGCGGGTCACGGGCGGGGACACGGGCTCGCTCGCGCAGCCGCCGATGGCCACGGTCAAAGCGAGTAGCGCGCAGGCCGTTTGTCGTTCCTTGAAACCCACTGTTCCCTCACTCTACCGGACCCGCCGATGCGGGTCCTTTCCTTGGGAATCCCCCCGACTTCCTGCCGGGGCCCCCACAGTTTACTGACCGGTCTTTCTCACTGTCAATCCGCCGCGCCTTGTCATTGTTCCGGCGGGGCGCTGATCATTGCCCACCGGCTCGATCACCAGGGACTTGCCTCCCCCGCGCTCGACCCGGTCGGGCTCCGTCGAAATCGCACCCTTCAGACCTTCCCCTCCGGTCGAACCCTGCGGGCGAGCAGCGGGCGCGGCAGCGACCGTCCGGGCGGGCACGGAGCCCAAGCGGCCGTGGTGATGCCAGCCCAGAAGGGCCACCAACCCCAGAACCGCAGCCCAGAATGCGAATTCGCGTTTCTCCACTGAGGACACCCCATCCACGTAACGGCGTGGGAGTCCCAAAATATTTGTAGCAAAATCATCCGGTTTTACTTTTTTCAGGACTCATCGCGTCATTTTGGTGTCATTTTTTCTGGAATCCATTTTGGCGCTGCGCGTAGTTTTTACCGCGAAGGCTTAAGTCATTGAAATCACGTCACCGATGCAGTGGCCCAAGCCTTGCTCTAAGCGGAACCCTGGCCGGTTCAGGAAGAACCGGGAAATGACCCAATGATTGGGCAGGGCCAACGGATTCAGGCCCTGGCGGAACAAGGAAAGGACTTTCCCATGCCGCTTCGCCTTCGCATCACGCGAACTTCCCCCGGTCTCATCCTCCTCTGCCTGGCCACGGCAATCGGCTCGTCGGTCACGGTTTTGGCGGCGGAGCCGGCGTTCAACCCAACCTCGGCCATGGCGGGTGCACTTACCGGTGCATTCGCTGCGCCCGCGGCCGGAGCCCTTGCGGCCCAGAACTCGGTGGACCGCCTGGCGGGCGCCTACCGTGACCTGAACGCGGTGCCAGCACTCGCCATGATTCTGAACAACGCGGCCTCCAAGGTGTCGATCGCCCTGGCGGCCCGCGCGACCCTGCCCGAGATGGAGACGACCAAGTTCCAGGCCTACTACGGCGGCCTCGAGGTGGTCGGCGCGGCGGTTCTCCACCACCGCACGGC
>DATJFU010000394.1:0-3924 GCA_035495495.1 Bdellovibrionota bacterium | reverse complement strand
CGGTGGGGCCATACATGTTCCACAGCTCCTTGACCTTGGGGATCAGGGCGTCGGCGAGGGAGGGGGGCAGGGCCTCGCCGCCACAGAGGGCGCGGAGCTGTTTGGAGCCTTGCCAATCGGAGGCCAGGAGCAGCCGCCAGGTGGCGGGCGTGGCCTGAAGGATCGTCGCTCCGCTCTCATTCAAAAGCTGGAGGAGCGCGGCTCCGTCGGCGGCGGTCTCGCGGCTCGCGATCTCGACCTGGGCGCCCGCGGCCAAGGGGCCCCAGAGTTCGAGGCCGGCAATGTCAAAGCTGAGAGTGGTCACGGCCACGAGGGTGTCCGAGGGCGAGATCCCGGGTTCGGAGACCATGCTCTCCAAGAAGTTGACGATGGCGCGGTGGGGCACCTCGACCCCTTTGGGGCGGCCGGTCGAACCCGAAGTAAAGAGAACATAGGCGCGGTCGGCGGGGCCCGCGTCCAGGTTGGAGTCGGCGCGAAGGGGAGAATCGCTCTCGGCCGCGATCACGTCGGCGTCGCGGTCGATGCAGAGAGCGGAGATTCCGGGGGGCAGGCGGTCAACGAGCTCGGCCGTGGTCACGACCACCTTGGCGCCGGAGTCCTCGACCATGGCGTTGATGCGCTCCTGCGGATACTCGGGATCCATGGGCACGTAAGCCGCGCCGCTCTCGAGGATGCCGAGCAGGGACGGAATCAGCTTTTCTGAGCGCTCGAGCATGAGGCCCACGCACTGGCCCCGGCCGGCGCCGTGGGCGGCGCGCAGGCGGCGCGCAATCTTGCGGGCACCCGAGACGACCTGGCCGTAGGTGAGGCCGCGGCCCGCCGAGCGCACGGCGACCTTGTCGGCGATGGGCGCCGCCACGGATTCGACGAGCGAATGCAGCGTGGGGGTCGTGACCTCGCGAGCGGTCGAGTTCCACTCAGTCAGGGCCTTGCGGTCCGCCGTGCCCAAGAGATCGAGGTGCGCCAGGGTCACGTCGGGATCCTGAGCCACCTGCTGCAGCACCCGGACGTATCGACTGACAAAGGCCTGCATGGAGCTCTCGTCAAAGAGGTCCGAGGCGTAGTCGAGCGCTCCCACGAGGCCTTTCTGGCCCGACTTGACCCAGAGAGAGAGATCCGTGGGGGTCACCGAGCCGTGCACGTTGATCTGCCCAAGCTTGAGATCGCCGATGCGGTCATCGCGGTTGGAGACTTCTTGAAACGTGAAGAAGCTCTGAAAGACCGGGGTGCGGGACTGGTCCCTGGGGACGCCCAGGGCTTCGACCAGGAGCTCAAAGGGCATGTCCTGGTGCGCGTAGGCCTCGAGGCAGGTCTCACGTACGCGTCTGACGAGGTCCGAGAACGCCATGTCGGCCGAAAGCGGCGTGCGCAGGGCCAGGGTGTTCACGAAGAAGCCGATCAACCCCTCGAGCTCGGGCTGGGTGCGGCCCTGGATCGGCGAGCCGACAATGAGGTCTTCTTGGCCCGTGTAGCGGTGGAGCATGGCCTTGAAGGCCGCGAGAAGCACGATGTAGAGCGTGGCTTCCCGTCCGCGCGCCCACACCGTGAGGGCCTCGACGAGCGAGGGCTCGAGGTTAAAGGGCACGTTGCCGCCCCTAAAGCCCATGGTCTTTGGGCGGGGGCGGTCGGTCGGCATGTCCAGGTTCGGGAGTTGTCCCGCGAGCTTGGAGAGCCAGTAGGTCTTTTCGCGGCTCATGCGATCGCCGCTGATGCGGTCCCGGTGCCAGACGGCGAAGTCGCCGTACTGGATGGGGGGCTCGGCCAAGGGCGAAGCCTTTTCCTGGGAGAACGCCGAATACAGGCTGGAGAGTTCCACCAGGAACACGTCAAAGGACCATCCGTCCCAAACCAGGTGATGCGGCATCCAGAACAGGCAATGTTCTTCGGGGCCCAGGACAAAGAGCCGCGCGGTCCACATGGGCTTGGTGAGCTCAAAGGGCTTTTCGGATTCTTCGTGGAGCCGGGCGATCAACCTCTCCTGGCGCAATTGAGCGTCCAGCTTCGAGAGGTCCTCGACCGGCAGCGTGAACCTGACGTCACTCGGATCGAGCGCGACCTGCGCCACGGGCCATTCGGAGCCGGGGCTTTTGAGCACCGTGCGGAGCGAGTCATGTCGCCGGATGATCTCCGCGAGGGCCCGCTCCATCGCCTCATGGCTCAGCTTGCCCTGCAGGGTCCAAGCGGAGGGGAGGTTGAACACGGCGGTGCCGGGGGCGAGCTCCTCGAGGTACCAGACCCGCTGCTGCATGAGCGAGAGGGGCGCCTCGGGGCGCGGCGACCGGGCCGACACGGTCCGTTGGATCAAAAGTTCTTGGGCGCCAGCGGGCTGGCCGGCGGCGTCCGCCTTGGCGCCGCGGGATTCGGTCAGTGCGGCCAGACGGCGCACGCTCGGGGCATCAAAGAGATCGCGGAGCGAGAGCTCGACTCCAAGCCGCTTGCCAATGCGCGAGACCGCTTGAGTGGCGAGCAGGGAGTGGCCGCCGGCGGCAAAAAAGCCGGTGTCCCGGCCCACCTGCTTGGCGCCGAGGACCTGGGCAAATACCTCGGCGATCCGGTTCTCGAGGGCTCCCACCGGTGCCTCAAAGACCTCGCCCGTGGGCGCGGAGCCTTCGGGGGCGGGCAGCTTCTTGCGATCGACCTTGCCGTTGGCCGTGAGCGGAAACGAGCTCAGGCTGACAAAATTCTGAGGCACCATGTACTCGGGCAGGCGCGAGCGCAGGTGGGCGCGGAGATCCGAGTCGGACGGGGCGGTCGAACCGGAGGCTTTGACATAGCCGACGATGCGGACGTCGCCGGGGCGGTCTTCGCGGACCATGACGGCCACCTGGGCGACGCCGGGGGCCTGGCCGAGCACGGTCTCGATCTCGCCGAGCTCGATGCGGTAGCCGCGGACCTTGACCTGGCTGTCGTTGCGGCGCAGGTACTCGAGGTTTCCGTCGCGGGTCCAGCGGACCAGGTCGCCGGTCTTGTAGAGGTGGACGTTGACGTCCTCGCAGAAGGGATCGTGCCACGGATTGGCGACAAAACGCTCGGCCGTGAGCTCGGGCCGGTTCAGGTAACCGAGCGTGACGCCCGCGCCGCCGATGTGCAGCTCACCGGCCACGCCGGTGGGGACCGGCTTGCCCCGGCCATCCAGGACGTAAACCTGGGTGTTGGCCAGCGGCTTGCCGATGCGGATCGGGGCGCCGGGGAGCACGCGCTGGCAGGTGGACCACACCGTGGTTTCGGTGGGGCCGTACATGTTCCAGAGCTCCTGGACCTTTTCGAGAATCTTCTGTGCAAGCTCGGACGGTAGGGCCTCGCCGCCGCAGAGGGCTTTGCGCAGGCGGGGAGCGGTTTCCCAATCCGAGGCGTCGAGCGAGAGGAGCATCCGCCAAGTCGCGGGCGTCGCCTGCAGCGCCGTCGCTCCGGAGGACTTGATGAGCCTCATGAGCTCCGCTCCGTCGGTCGACGTCTCGCGGGGCGCGATGACGACGGTCGCGCCGACGGTCAGGGGCAGGTAGAGCTCGAGAACGGCGATGTCAAAGCTGAGGGTCGTGACGGCCACCAGGCGGTCATCGCGGTCGAGTCCCGGCTCGCGAGCCACGCTCTTGAGAAAGTTCACGACCGACGCGTGGGGCACGGAGACGCCTTTGGGGCGTCCGGTGGAACCCGAGGTATAGATGATATACGCGGGGTCGGCCGGGATCGCGTCCTTTGCGAGGGGCGCGGGCCGCGTCGCCGCGAGCTCTTCGAGGGTCAGGGTCCGCGCCGCGGGAGCCGAGATCAGATCACGGTGGGCCGTCGAGCACAGCAAAAAGGCCGCGCCCGAGTCGGTCATCATGTATTCGAGGCGGTCCTTGGGATACGCCGGATCGAGCGGGATGTAGGCCGCGCCCGCTTTCCAGATCGCGAGGCACGACACCAGGAGCTCGAGATCCCGGT
>DATJFU010000393.1:0-6248 GCA_035495495.1 Bdellovibrionota bacterium | reverse complement strand
GTGCCGGCCATCGAATCACCCAGCTTGAACAGTAAGATGAACGCGAGAATGACCAGTGCGTCGCCGGCGTTGGAGCGTTTGAAGAACTCCAGAAAAGGCTGAACGATCGCCTCCGTGAGACTCTTAGGCGTGCCGTGCGAGGTCTCGGGCTCCGGGGCAAAGAACGTGATCACGATACCGAGGCCCATCAGCACAGCCATCAACAGGTAGACCTGATGCCAGGGCTTGCTCATGGCGAGAAAGAGCGCGGTCGCACCCGAGACCAGCATGGCCAGACGGTAACCGACCACGTAGAGCGCGGCGCCGAATCCCAGCTCTTCTTTGGGCAAGAGTTCAGTTCGGTAGGCGTCGATCACGATGTCCTGTGTCGCGCTGAAGAAGGCCACGCAGACGGCGAGCGCGGCCATGCGCCACGTCTGGAGCGACGGGTCCGTGGAGGCCATGCTCGCCATTCCACCCATAAGCGCGATCTGGCTGATGAGAAGCCAGCCCCGGCGACGCCCCAGAAACGGAGGCACATAGCGGTCCAGGAGCGGCGACCAGACGAACTTGAGCGTGTAGGGCAGTTGCACCAGTGCAAAGATCCCGATGACCGTGAGATCGACGTGCGCGTCGGTCATCCAAGCCTGGAGGGTCGAGGCCACGAGCGCCAGGGGCAGGCCCGAACAGAATCCCAGGAGAAGCGTAATGAGCATCCGGCGGGTCAGGAGCACCTTCAGGGCCTGCTTGGATTTAGCCATAGGCCAAAGGGTACCATGCTTTACGAGCGGGCGTGTCCGGGGTGACACAGGTGTAATCCGCGGAGAGAACCGCCATTCTATAAGGAGGTGGCTTTAGCACTCCTTCTCGCACTCTTGTCCGCCGCCCCGGGGTCCTGGGCGGCGGAGATGACCTCGCACACGAGCCTTTTTCCGGGGCCGGGCGAGGCTCGTCCGCTCTATCCGGGAGGGCCGATCCTCAAGAACGCCAAGGATTACTGGGAATTTGACTATGGCCAAGGGCGGGGCACGCTCCGGGCCTTCTACGACGTCAACGGCAGCATGCTCCGCACCGAGGAGCGCGACGCCCAGGGCCGCCTGATCGAGGTCCGGCGCTACGGATCACCGTTTGTCGTCGAACAGATGGATCCCAAGACGGGCCAGATCACCAGCCGTGAAACTCAGGAACCGGAGAAGGCCGGCCACCTTCTCTGGGTCCGCGAAGAACTCAAGGGCGGTAAGCTTCAAGAGACCGCCCGTAAAACCCTGGACGCCACCCAGGCATGCATGACCCACACGGTGGATCAATCGGATGCCTTGGCTGTCGCCGTGGACCAGGCCATCTGCCGGGGCGAAGAAAACCCGGCGTCATGCGACGTCTCACGTCTCTCTGGGTACTCCGACGCGACAACACCCGCATCGTTGGCCTCACACGGCGTCTGCGTGGACACCGGGTGCCGGATCGACGCCGGAACGGGCACCACCACCTGCGCGGCGGACGGCCTGGGCCGCCTCCTTCAGGACACCATCTACCAGGGCGCCACATGCATGGCGAAGCTGGCTTCGGGTTCGACCACGACGGCCGGTTCGGCATTGTCGGGCGCCGCAAGCGGGGAGCTCTCCAAGACGGCCGTCCAGACCTTTGCGGGCGGATCGAACCTGCCCCTCAAGAACGCGGCTCTCCTGCTGCTGCTCTATAACCAGGGCACGGGGTTTGGAAACACGTGGAACGCCGGCCAGCAGCGCGGGGGCGGCCAAACCTCGGACGGTCTGCCGACGGACGTCCACTCCGTCAGCGCGGGCCAGGCCCGAAAGCAATTCAACGGTTCGGCCGGTCCCATCCAGTTCAGCTGCGGCAACCAGATCCTGGACCGCATGAGCGGCGGTGGCACCCAGGCCCAGGCCGCGGCCCTGCTTCCGGGTGAGCCCGGGTGGCCGGGCGTGATCCTGAGAACGCCCATGAGCCCCGAGCAGCTACGCCCCGGCACCGACGAGTACAAGGACCTGCAGTCCAAACTCTTTCACGAGCTCCTGCATGTGATCGGGTACCCACACGACGACCATGTGATTCCGTTTCACTCGGCCTGCGCCCATTACTGCTTTGAGGACGGATCCTTTGATCCGCGCTCCAACGTCGACGGTAAAGGGGACTGCCACGCGGACAACTTGAGCGCCGCGCGCGAGGTCAACCGCCAGGTCTGCTCGGGTCAGGTGACTGCGGCGCAGCTCAGGCGCAACCCGCTCAAGGACCGTTACTACGACAACAACTGCGCGTGCTTCAGGACCGGAGACCCGTGGGAACCCAACGTGGTCTGCACGCGCCACATCTACTGACTCAGAAATAGAGCTTACGGACGTGCGCGCGGAGGTTTTCTTCGGTCGGTGCCTTGCCCTTGGGCCGATCCACGGCCACGAGCTTCTCGTCATGGATCAGGTACGCGGCCTGAGCCACGGGCGTGAGCTCCGCGGTCTGGTGCGCGACGACGACGGTGATACGGCCGCGGCGCTCCCAGTCCTGGAGCATCTCACGGGCGCCCTCGAGCGCGAGCACGTCGAGGCCGTCCAGGGGCTCGTCCATCAGCACGACCGGATGGGTTGCCACGTGCGCCGCGAGCCAGGTCACCTTGCGGCGCTCCCCCTGGCTCATGCGGCCGAGATACGAGTTCATCACCTTTTCGAGCCGCAGGGCTTTGACCCATTTGGCCCACTCCGCCTCGGGCGGGAGACTCCCCGCCACGAATTCCATCCACTCCCGCGGATAGACCATCTTGGGAAACGCGAGGTACTCGGGCACGTAGAGCCCCTGCTCGCGGGTCTGAAACGCCTCGTCGCCCAGGCGGATCTGGCCCGAGAGCGGCTTGAGCACGCCGGCCAGCGTCTGGAGAAGCGTCGACTTGCCGTAACCATTGGGCGCGACGATGAGCGTGAGCCCGGGCTTGAGCTCAGCGCCGTCGGCCGCGGTGTCGGCGTGCACGAGCCGGCGGGAACCGCGCCCCGCCCAGAAGTCATGAAATGAAAGTGTCTTCATCGAACCATTCCACGCTAGCTAGACGGTACCGGCCCGTGGCCGCCATGCGAGAAAAAAAGTAAAGCGCCGCGCCCAAGCTCCAAGGGTAGGCGGCGCAGGCCAGGCCCCAGAGCGTGCCGGCCGTGAGCGAGATGAGATGCACGAGGCCCGGGCGGCCCGAGTCACCCTCGACCGCGACCGAGGTGGCCCCGATGACCGCGCCCAAGCCCCCCGCCGCCAGGTGGATCTTGGGGTTGGCGAACGCGAGGGCCCCGTCGGGCACGGCCCACACGGCGGCGAGGAGAAGCAGGTACTGAAGGACCTGCGAGACCGCGAGCGAGACGAGAAAATTCGGTATGCCGTCACGCGGGCCGCGCGCGTGGAGCCGGACCAGCCGCTGCCAGTTTCGACCCGAGTGCAGCGCCCGCTGCACCGGCCACTGGGCGAGAAGAAGCCAAAGCGGCGCCCAAGCGCGCGGGAGGATCGCGCCCGCCATGCACGCGAGCCCGAGCGTGATCCAGGTCGGTCCCCGGCGGAGCTCGTTTCGGAGGTAGAGGGGCAGGAGCCTGCCCCCGATCCGGGACCAGAAGCGCTCCGAAAAAATTCCACTCGAGAGGGGGATCGCCCCCACGGGGAGGTTCTCCAGGACGGCGCCGAGGGCGACGGTCAGACCCACCCCCAGGGCGACCGCCTGCCAGCTCACGGGGACGTGGAACACGACCCCCAGCACGCCCTGGAGCAGGAGAGCGGTCGTAAGTGCCGAGACTGTAAAGAGAATCGTCCAGAAGAGGATCGACTCCCGGAGCCACCTGAGCCCGTTGAGGGTCTGGAGGCGGATGTACCTCATAGAAATAGACATCTCCGGGCCAGTCTACCCTTCCACCCCGTGACCCCGCCCCTCCTTAATAATTGACAAGTTTAGTCAGTATTTATACAGAACTGCCCATGACCCGCCCGTCATTGGTTGCGACCCTGGTGGGGTGTCTCCTCACCAGTATCTCCTGTACTGCCCTTGCCGGTGGAAAGGCCAAACCCCCTGGCCCGCCACCCATGCCTGGCGCCGAGAGCCTGCCCGCCCCCGCGGGAGACTGGCTGGGACCCGACCTTGAGAAGTCGGTGCAGCTTCTTTCGGGCGAACCCTTTACCCGCGGCAACGAAATCCGGTTCATGGTCGACGGGCCCGAGTACTTTCCGGTGCGGCTCGATCTGATCCAGAACGCGGCTTCGACGATCGACCTCACGACGTTTCTCTGGTGCGACGACGACGCGGGGTTGGCCGTGGCCCGCGCCCTCGCCGAAGCCTCGAGCGTGCGGCACGTGCGCGTGCGGGTCATGGTCGACGGGCTCAACAACAAGGATCACGACCAGGCGTACAAGATCATGACCGACGCCCACGTGCATCTGGTCAAGTTCAACCCGCCGTCCTGGGGAGCTCAGGACGTTCTCAAACGCGCGCATGAAAAGATCATGGTGGTCGACGGCGAGCGGGCTCTCGTGGGCGGCGCCAACCTCTGCGACGAGTACATGCTCACGACCGCCAAGCGCGGCATGTGGCATGACCAGGAGTTTCTGGCCCAGGGTCCCGTGGTGGCTCGCATCCAGGACCGCCTGGACCATACGTGGAATTGGGTGGCGCACCGGGAAAACGAGGTCCGCCTGGATCCCAACCTGCCGTACCAGATTCCGCTTCCGATCTACAAAGAACCGACTCCGGCGCCCAGGGCCGAGGTGGGCTCCGCCCGCGCGGTCTTTCTGTACCAGCAGCCCCTCATCCGGCCCGACGACGAGGACCGGAGCATGGAGCTTTACGCACGCCTGTTCAGGTCGGCCAAGGAACACATCCTGTTCTACGACGCGTATCTGATTCCACCCAAGGTCATCGAGCTCGCGCTCGAGGACCGGGCACGAAATCACGTGCGAGTGGACATCGTCACGAACTCGAGCGGCTCAAACGACATGGGCCCGATCTTTGTGCAGTCCAGCGTCACCAACTACGCCCGCCTGATGAAGGCCGGCGCGCACATCTGGGAGTCGCGCAAACGCACGTACCACAACAAGGGCTTTTTGGTGGACCGCACCATGCTCGCCGTGGGCTCGCATAACCTCACCCACATCAAGAACGGCGAGAGCGACCTCCTGACCGACGACCCCGCCGCCATGGACCGCTTTGAGAAGATGTTCGCGGACGACCAGGAGGGCGGCGACGTAGGGATCTACGAGGTCACGCCCAAGATCCTCATCGATAAGGCCCGCACCTTGGGCGACCAGACCTATCTGATCGTGGGCACCTGGCTCCATGGCCTGTTCTGACCTAAACTGGTGGAATGATTTTTCTGATCATTTGGGCCCTCGTGGCCCCGCAGGCATACGCCGCCGAGGACTCCGCGCACCGCTTTGAGAAGGCCCGCAACGACCTGGATCTCACGGGCTGCGGCGAGCGCCGACCCTACGTGTTTGAAGAACAGCTCGTTTGCTTTGACGCCGTCCAGGGCGGCGCGGAATCGGGATATCTCGTCGCTCCGGACGGGCACCCGTTCGTGCCGCTCGCCCGCGCGCACCGCGAAGGGACCGAGGGTGTCCTCGCGTTCTCACCTTGCTCGGTGACGTTCTACAAGTTTCCGAACTTCGTCGGCCCGCCGCCGGGATGCCCAAGAGAGCCAGGGGTCGCGGCGGATGAGTTCAACATGCTGATCCCGATCGAAGGCGGAGCCGTTCGCACTCGGTTTCACCCCGGCGGAGACAAGGACAGCTTCTCGCTCGGAGCGGCGGGGGGCCACGGCAAGACCTTGCCCGACTCCTGCCTGCATCGCCTCTCAGGCGAGCCCCTCGACGACCCGCCGAGCCTGGTACCCTCGATCAACGACCTGCTCAAGCGCTCGCTCGAGCCCATGGTGGCCAAGCTCGCCAAGAGCTCGCCGAGGCTCTCGGACCTCCGCAATGCCTGCGGCCACATCGAGGGTTTAGAAGGGATTTTTCCACCCGAGGCGACACAGCCCAAGGGCGCCTCCAAGGCGCCTCCGCCTCCACCGGCGCCCGAGCCGCCCGTCGACGACGGCCCCCCCGCCCCGCCCGCGCCCAAAGAAAAGACCGTGGATTTCTGATAGAGGTACCCCGTGGCGTTTGATTACGACTTTGTCATCATCGGGTCAGGATTCGGCGGCAGCGTCTCCGCCCTGCGGCTGGCCGAGAAGGGCTACTCCGTCTGCGTGCTCGAAGCGGGCAAGCGGTGGAAGGATGATGACTTTCCGCTCACCAACTGGAAC
>DATJFU010000392.1:0-11232 GCA_035495495.1 Bdellovibrionota bacterium | reverse complement strand
CGGCGGCAGAAGATCCAGATGCACCGCCGAGACGTCGTGTCCCTGCGTCTTGAGCAGCGCGAGCGCGACGGCGCTCGAAAGGCTGCCGCTCAGGCCCACGACGGTCTTCTTTTCGCCCGGCTTGCTCACGCCCGCACCTCGGACCGCCGCGCCCTTTCGAGCACCTGCTTCAGGGCCGAAACAAAGCCTGTCATCGTCTCGACGCTGGCATCACCCGTCCACGACACGCGGACGGCCGCCGTCGCGAGCTCAGCCGAGAGGCCCATGGCCTCGAGCACGCGAGAAGGCTTGAGCACGCCGGCCGAGCAGGCCGAGCCGGCGCTCACGCAGAAACCCTCGAGGTCCAACGCAGTGACGAGATCCATCTTGCCGACACCCTTGACCGAGAAGTTTACCGTATTCGGGACCCGAGGGGCGCCGGACCCGTTGAAAATGAGGTTGGAGAAGTTAGACCCGAGCTCCGACTCCAAGAACGCCTGGAGGGGCATGGTTGCGGACGCGAAGGCCGCGGGATCAACGGCCTCGGCCGCGACGCCGGTGAGCCAGATGCCCAGGACGTTCTCGGTTCCACCCCGCTCGCCGCGCTCCTGGGTGCCCCGAATGAGGGGGATGAGCGCCTCGTCCGCCAGGGGGCCGCGTACCACCACGCCGGTACCGGAGGGCGCGCCGATTTTGTGCGAAGAAAGTGTCGCGAAATGGGCCCATTTCCAGGCCGTTTCTAGCGGGATCTTGCCCCAGGCCTGGGCGGCGTCGACATGCAGGGGCACGCCGTGCGCCTGGCAGATGGAACCCGGTTCCTCGATGGGCAGAATGACGCCCGTCTCATTGTTCACCCAATTGAGGGTCACGAGGACGGTTTGGGGGGAATCCAGGGCGGCGCGAAGGTCTTCTGGACGAATCAGTCCCCTTGAATCCACCGCAAGGCGGGTAACCCGCCCGCCGGCCCGGATCCAGGGGTCCACCATGGCGTCGACTGAAGCATGTTCCACCGTGGAGAGGATCCAGTGGCAACCCTGGGCGGCTCGGGGAAGGAACGAGCCGATCACCCATTGGTTGGCTTCAGTGCCTGATGAACAGAAAAGAACCCGGTCTGGACTGACTCCAGGAGCTACGGAACGCGCCACGCGGGCGCGCGCTTCAGAAAGGAGCTGCCGACCCCGTCTGCCGAAGCTGTGGAGGCTCGAGGGATTAGAGGGGAACTCGGACGAACTGAGCGCCGCACGGAGCGCCTCGACCACCCGGGGGTGGAGAGGCGCGCCCGCGTTGGCGTCAAGAAACGCCGGTTTCCTTGCCGACATTGCGCTGTTCGGCAGCAGCATTGAACCCGGACTCGAGGAGTTCCTCGGCCGACTTGGGAGCTTCCTGAGTGCCGCGAGCTTTGCGGATCAGGTCACCCACTGAAGTCGTGGTGAGGTATTCCTGCATGATCGTGCCGAGGTTCTCGAAGTACGACTTGGTGAGCAGGAACTCAACCGTGTCGCTCTTGAGATCACCGGTGCCGACCAGATCGCGGGCGGGGTTGATGTTCTCACCCACGCTCACGAGCACGTCCTTGATGGAAATCTCGTCCATCGAGCGGGACAGCACGTAGCCGCCGCCGGGACCGCGCACGCTCTTCACCACGCCACCCTTGCGCAGGCGGCGGAAGAGCTGCTCCAGGTAGTGCAGCGAAATATTTTGGCGCTCAGAGATCTCCTGCAGCCGCACGGGGCGACCGTTGGAGTTGAACGTCAGGTCCAGAATGGCCCGGACCGCATAACGACCTTTCGAAGTCAGACGCATTTAAAAAGTCCTCCCTTCCCCTCTCACAAATCCTCTTACGGGCGTATCATGCCGTATATAGGGGGTCAACTAATATTCCCTATAACTTTGGTCCCTCTTTGTCAGAAACCGCCTTCGATTTCAACCGCACTGCGAGTCGAGAATCAGCGCCAGAGGCCTGACACTCTTCGCGCGGAGCAGTCGCGTCGAAGTCAAAGGTGGACCAAGTTCCTAGCCTTTTACTCTCCTTTTCCGTCCATGCAAAGGGAAACTTGCAAGAAAATTCTAGCGGCGCGTCACCCCCTCTTAAAGGGCGGGGGCCCCGCCAAACCCTGAAGAAGCTTAAGAAATTTGCCTCGGTTGCCGATAGGCCCAGAAGGGAAGGAATCTCAACTTCTTACATGGCGGACGATAAGACGCGCTCAAAGACCTTTACGGTCGACGAAGATCAGGGCGAAATGCCCAGCGTCACCCGTCTATTGAATCGAAAGAGTTTAAAGAAAGAGCCCCCGGGACCCCCCGGAATGACCCCGCCGAGGCCTCCGGGATCGCCGCGCATGCCGGGCGCCGCACCGCCTCCGCCGTTTCCGGGCAAACCGCCGACGCCTCCGCCGTCGAGCGCGGCCCCGCCTTCGTTTGAACCCGCTCCTCCCAGCTTTGGCGAAGCAGTCCCCGCCGAGAGTCCCGCTGCCGCGGAGCCTCCTGCCTACGGAGAAGTCTCGGCCGGAGATTCGAGCGGTATCTCGATCAGCTTTGAAAATCCCGCCGCGACCCTGGAACCCTCGCCTTCAGCTGCGGCCGTACCTGTTGAAACGGCCCCCGTCGAAGCCACGCCCGTCGAGGCAATGCCTGCTGAAGCCGTGCCGCTCGAAGTCGGCCAAGCTTCGGCCGAAGTCAGCATCCGCCCCGCCGCCGCCGAAGGGCCGGGCGAAGACACTTCGACCACTCGAATCCAGCCCGGCAAGCGCAAGGCGGCCAGGGTCGTCGAGCTCGCCAAGTGGAGCACCGCGGTTCTGAAAAAGAACCCCGATCCCATGGCCCAGGCGCTCGTCCAGCTCACGGAAAAGGGTGTGACCTCAGCGCTCTATCTGCCCATGAAAGCGCCACCCGCGGGCCAAAAAGTGCCTATTTTTGAGGGAAATGCGTACGTCGGCTCGCCTTTCAAAGAACGCGTCTGGCGCGGCCTCAAGTGGGACCCAAAGGTGGTGCCCCAGCTCTGGAACGTGTTTCTGAAGACGGGTCTGGTGGAGCTCACCCCGCCCGGCAACAACACCGTCGCCACCAGCAACCGTAACGTCGTGCGCGCGGCCTTTGGCATCAGCTTGGAGGAGTACCTCATCATCGTCCGCGTCGGTTCGCTGAAGGCCTGCCGCGGCGTGCTCGCCCTGGTCTCGACCGGCTCCGTGGCACGTGACGTCGAAGCCCTCGTTCCTTTGCTCGAGACGCCCATCAAGGGCAAGGCCGCGGCCTAACCGAGCTTCCGCACCGACAGCTTTCTGCGCGCCGGGTCGCCGTCCACGAACTCAAGCTGGATCCGCCAAAGCACGCGATCCCCTGCCCCGCGCTCCAGACTCGCCTCGAACTCCGGAAACAACGAAACCCACTCCGCGAGCACCAGGACATCCCTCTCCCAGAAGAGGGACTCAAGCCCGGTCTCGATGAGTTCGTCCTCGGAACGCATCCGGTAGAAATCGGCGTGGGCCGCGACGGTGCGGCCCCCCACCTCGTACTCATGGACGATCCCAAAGGTCGGGCTCCCCGCATGGCTCGCGTCGACCCCGAGCGCGGCGAGAAGCGCACGGGCGAGGGTCGACTTGCCGGCCCCCAGGGGCCCTTCGAGCAGGACGCGGTGCCGGGGTCCCAGTCCACGCGCGAACCCGGCCGCCCACGCGGCGATCTCGGGTTCAGAAATCTCTAAGAACGAGCCATTTTCGGCCGTTTTTTTAGAGGAGGCTCGCGCGCGCTTCTTCGGGGAGGAACGACTCACGCGTCGAGCGGTGCTCTTTGATGTCCTTGAAGGCATTGGCGATGTTCTCGATGATGTCGGGTGCGGTCATGCTCCGGTGACCCTTGGCCCGCGCGGCGAAGTCGCCGGCCAAGCTGTGCAGGTAGACCGCGAGCAACGTGCCCTTGAACACGTCCGTCCCCTGGCCGAGCAGGCCGCCGATCATCCCGGAAAGCACGTCGCCGCTGCCGGCGGTGGCCATGCCGTCGTTGGGATAATGGTTGAAGTAGTACTGATCCTCGGGCGACGAGATGATCGTGGCGGCGCCCTTCAGCATCACGACGCCGAAGGTGAGTTCCACCGCCTTCTTCACGGCGCTCAGGGGATCGTCGAGCACCGCCGACTTCTCCATCTTGAGCAAGCGGGCCATCTCGCCGGGGTGGGGCGTGAGCACGACCTTGCCCTGACGCTTGGCCACCAGGCCATGGAGGTTGTGTTCGGCGATCACGTTGAGAGCGTCGGCGTCGATGACGATGGGGCCCTCGTACGTGGTCAGGAGCTTCGTCACCGCTTCTTTGGCGTCCGGTCTGCGCCCCATGCCGGGACCGATGACCACGCTCGTGTACTGCGTATTCAGATTCTTGCGGTAGTACTCCCACTGCTCGCCTTCCCACGCGATCGGCACCGCCATGGTCTCGTCGGGCAGGCGCGTGAGCAGCGTATCCATCCCCTCGGGCCAGGTAGCCACGGTGACGAGCCCCGTCCCCATGCGATGGCTCGCCTTGGCGGCCATCGAGATGGCGCCCAGCTTGCCGGGGCTGCCGCCCACGAGCAACGTGTGGCCAAAGCTGTTCTTGTGGCCGTAGCGGTCGCGCTCGATGAGGAGATCGGCCATGGGTCCGCGGCGGAGCAAGAACTTGTTTCCCTCGCGACGAAACCGGGCGGGCAGCGAGATATCGACGTTGACGAGCTTTCCGCGGCGGCCCGCGCCGGGAGGCAGAAAGTGCCCCAGCTTGGGAAACCCAAAGCTCAGGGTCAGGCTCGCCATGATCGAATCGCCCATGACCATTCCGGTATCCCCGCTGACGCCCGTCGGGATGTCGAGCGCCACCACGTCGGGGCAGTTGGCGTTGATCATGTCGACGACGTCGCGAAAGATCCCCTGAAGCGGCCCCTTCAGGCCCGTGCCGATGATTCCGTCCACGGCCAGATAGGGGCCGGGCGAACTCTTGAAAAACGCGTCGAGATCCGCGGCCGTCTCGAGCAACATCATCTTGGCCTTGAGCCGGCGGAGAATCTCAAAGTTCTTGCGGGTCGCGCCCCGATAGTCGGCCTCACCCACGAGGTGGAACACGCGGACCTTGCGGTCCAGGCAGACCAGCCGCCGCGCTACCACGAAGGCGTCGCCCGCGTTGTTGCCCTTGCCCGCGAACACCAGGATCTCGGACTGTCTGCCCGCCTGCGGAAAATGCTCGAACAAGGCGTTCACGGCCGCCCGGCCTGCGTTTTCCATCAAAATCTCGGGCGAAATACCGTACTCCTGCTCGGCAATCCGATCCAGGTCCCGCATCTCCAAGTTGGTACAGATCCGCATGATCCTTCCCCTTCGTTTCAGCCCCTCACGGAGCCAAGATGGCTGACTTCATCTCCCGAACGGCCCTTTCGAGCCCCACAAAGGCCGCGCGACAGACGATCACATGGCCGATGTTGTACTCGACGAACATCGGCGCCCCGGCGTCGTCCACGAGCTCCGCCACGGCGCGAACGTTCTCGTAATCAAATCCATGTCCCACGTGGCAGCCGATCCCCGCTTTGCGGGCGGCGACGCCCGCCCTGCGCAGCCGCTCGAGCTCGGCGGTGGCCTGCTTCGCCGCGCGCGCGCCTGGAGTCTGCCGGGCAAGGCAGTACTTGCCGGTGTGGAACTCGACTCCCTCGACACCCAGGGCCTTGGCCACCCTCACCGCCTCGAGCGACGGCTCGATGAACAGGCTCACCTTGATCCCCGCGCGCTGGAGCGCCATCACCGCCCGGGCCAGCCGCCTCTGGGCCTTGAGCACGTCCAGACCGCCTTCGGTCGTCACCTCACGGCGTTTTTCCGGCACCAGGCAAACCCAGTCGGGGCGGATGCGCGACGCGATCCGGACCATCTCATCGGTGACGGCCATCTCGAGATTCAGGGCGACCTTGAGCTCGGCCCTAAGCCGGCGCACGTCCTCGTCCTGGATATGTCGACGGTCCTCGCGCAGGTGAACCGTGATCTGATCCGCTCCGCCCGCCTCGCAGAGCCGGGCCGCTTCGACGATGTCGGGATACGGCGTGCCCCTGAGCTGCCTCAGGGTCGCCACGTGATCGATATTGACCCCCAGCCGCGGAAGCGCCATGGCCTACCCCAGCCGGCTCCGGATGATCTGAACCACTCCTTCGGCCAGCTCCTCGATCTTCTGGGCGTCTGGGCCCTCGACCATCACCCGGCAGACGGGCTCTGTTCCCGAAAACCGCACAAAGATCCGGCCCTCGTTCTTGAGCGCGGTCTCGGCCTTCTTGATGGCCTCCTGGATCTGGGGCTCCTCGCTGAGCGGAGGCTTTTTGGAGACCTTTACGTTCTTGGTCACCTGCGGAAAGAGGCGGATGCCCTTCTTGAGCTCCGAAAGGCGCTTGCCGGACCGGCGCATCACCTCGAGCACCTTGAGCGCGGCCAGGATGCCGTCGCCCGTAGTGCCGTAATCCAAGAACACCAGGTGTCCGGACTGCTCGCCGCCGAGGTTGTAGCCCTCCTTGCGCATGGTCTCGACCACGTACCGGTCGCCGACCTGGGCCCGCACCATCTGGATGCCTTTGTCGCGCAGGGCGACCTCGAGGCCGATGTTGCTCATCGGCGTCGTGACCACCGTGTTCCTTTTGAGCGTGCCGTTGGCCTTCATCTCGGCGGCGCAGAGACCGATGATCTGGTCGCCATCCACGATCTCGCCGTTCTCGTCCGAGAGAATGACCCGGTCGCCGTCGCCGTCGAGCGCGACGCCGATATCGGCCCGCATCTCGGCCGTGAGGTTGGCCACCGCCTCGGGATGGAGGGCGCCGCATTTGGCGTTGATGTTGAGGCCGTTGGGCTTCACCCCCTGGGTGATGATCTCGGCGCCCAGCTCCTCAAAGACCATGGGAGCGACCTTGTATCCCGCGCCGTTGGCGCAATCGAGCGCGACCCGCACGCCCTGCAGGTCGAGATCCTTGGGATAGGTCGATTTCAGAAACACGACGTAGCGGGCGATGGCCTCCTCGATCCTGAACGCCTTGCCGACGAGATCCGCCTTGGGACGGTTCTTATCGAGCGCGTTTGACAGCACCAGCTTCTCGATTTCTTCTTCGAGCTCATCGGGGAGCTTGTAGCCGTCCGCCGCGAAAATCTTGATCCCGTTGTCATGGTACGGGTTGTGCGACGCCGAGATCATGATGCCGGCGTCGGCGCGCATGCTCTGGGTCACGAAGGCGACGCCCGGGGTCGGGAGAGGCCCGATGATGAACGCGTCGGCTCCCATCGAGCAGATCCCCGCGACGAGGGCGTTTTCGACCATGTAACCGGAGAGGCGCGTGTCCTTGCCCACCACGATCTTGGCGCGGCGAACGGGGCGATTACTCTCGAGAGGCTTGAAGCCGATGGGGAGCGAGGTCTTGGCCGAGTTCATCGCCCGGTTCTGGAGCACGTGCGCGACGGCCCGACCGATCGCCATCGCGATCTCGGGGGTCATGGGATACTCGTTGGCCAGTCCCCGGACACCGTCGGTTCCAAATAATCGAGCCATAGGTCAGCTACACTCCCGTGCCACTAACCTAACTGAAATCAGGGGCTTAAGCTAGTAAAGGACAACCGAAACCGATTCCGGCTCGGATTTCACGAGGGCGATGTTGTCCGGCACGTAGACCCGGAGACGGCCTTCGTAACGGCCCGCCGGTTTTCCACTCAGGTCCGCCTCGGCGTAGACCTGGGCCTCGTCCAGGGCGTCCATGTCCTCGCGCGAGGCGCGGACCAGTACGGTGACCTCTTTGATCCGCAGCCGGTACCGCAGGGAGGTCTTGATCTTCACGGGGACGTTCTTGATGCGAAAGTTGGCCGAGGTCGCGGCCACGGCCACGCGCACCATGGGGGCGTCGCCGTTGAGCTGCACGCCGAGGCGCTTGAGCTCAAAGCTCGCCTTGCGCTCAAAGCCATGCTTGGCGCCCGAGACGTCGATGGGCTGGGTCCGGAGCTCGGTGACCTGGGCCACGTGGCTCTCCGGGCCCCGAACCTCGATCTCCTGCGGCTCCACGTCCGTATTCAGGATTGAAAACCCTTCGGGTGGAAGTCCCTGCAGATCCACCTTCACGGGCACCCGCTTGATCTTGAGCTCTTCGAGCTGAACCGTGATCGAGGGAGGATTGATGTTCTGGACCTGCACGCCGATGGGCAGGTGGATGCTGTCCGAGAAGAAGCGGTAGGTCACCTGGCCGCTGCGGGTGCCGGTCAGGTCCACGCGGATGGGGTCATCCCGCCGGTCCAAGATGGTCCTGAGAAACGCCCCCGGACCCGACAGGCGAAACACCACCCGATCGGGGGTGTCACTGGCGATCGCGACGTTCGGCGCCGTGACGATCTGGAGCGGAACCTCCTTGGCCACCTCCGTGTTGCGGGAGCCCAGCACGACGAACCAGAGGAGCACGGCGATGACGACCGAGATGAGCTTGGTGCCCGGATTCTCCGCCAAGATGCCCCTGAGCCAGCCAGTAATGCCGCCGCTCACGGTGCCGCCCCCTTACGGGCCTTGGCCTGCTGAATCCAGCCGCGGAGCCTGCGGGGCACGTTGAGGCCGCCGCGCGAGATGTCGAGGAGGGCGCCCAAGCTCTGCCTGAGCTCCTGCTCCCGCATGTTGAGGGTCATCTTGCCGTTCTTCACCAGGTGCACCGCGCCCGCCTCTTCTGAGACCAGCAGCACGATGGCATCGGTCTCCTCGGTGAGGCCCAGGGCCGCTCGGTGGCGGGTTCCGTACTGCTTGTCCAAGTCAGGGTCGGTCGAAAGGGGCAGAAAGCAGCCCGCGGCCGCGATCCGGCCCTCCGTGATGATCACGGCGCCGTCGTGGATGGGCGAGCTCTGGATGAAAATCGAATAGAGCAGCTCCGAGCGCACTCGGGCATCCAGGGCCGAACCCGTGTCGATGAAGTTCTTGAGGCCCGTCTCCCGCTCGATGACGATCAGGGCGCCGATGCGGTCGCGGGCTAGGAGCGAGGCCGCGCGGGCCACCTCGTCGACCATCTCCCGCTCCTCTTCTTCGTGGAGGGACGAGAAAAACGGGTTCTTGCCCACGTGGGTCAGCGCCCGGCGGAGGTCATCCTGAAAGAGCACGATCACGATGAGGATCAGGTAATCAAAGACGTGGGACAGAAACCAGTGGGTCGTGAAGAGCTCGAGGGACGACGAAAGAAAGAAGCCGATGCCCAAGATCCCCAATCCCGTCAGCATCTGCATGGCCCGGGTGCCCTTGATGAGGAGCAGCACCCGGTAAACGATGAACGCCACGATCCCCACGTCGAGCAGGTCAATGGGGCGGATGGTGGTGTAGAAGTGGCTAAGAAACTCGATCACGCAGGGAGGGGCGCCGGAGCAGCACCGCCGCCCTCGGAGGCTTTTTTGGTTTCCTTGCCGTCCACGGATGCAGGCTTGGCCGCCGGCGCCGGTTTACGCTCAATGCGCTCGCCCCGAACCACGGTGTCGACTTCGGCACCATCCAGGGTCTCAAACTCCAGCAGGGCCTGGGCCAGCTTATGGAGCTGGTCCAGGTTGTCCTTGAGGATCTGCACGGCGCGCCGGTAGTTGCGCTCGACGATCTCACGCACCTCACGGTCGATGATCTGGGCGGTTTGTTCTGAGTAATCGCGGTTCTGGTGCAGCTCCCTGCCCAAGAAGATGGTCTCTTGCTTGGCCCCAAAGTTGAGGGGTCCCAGGACGTCGCTCATACCCCATTCGCACACCATGCGGCGGGCGATGTCGGTGGCCCGCTCGATGTCGTTTCCGGCGCCCGTGGTCTTTTCATTGAACACGAGCTCTTCGGCCACGCGGCCACCCATCAAGAACGAGATCATGCTTTCGGCCTTGCCCTTGTCCATGCTGAGCCGTTCTTCTTCGGGCAAGGTCTGGGTGACACCCAGGGCGCGGCCCCGGGGGATGATGGTGACCTTGTGGATGGGGTCGGTCTTGAGCATCTTGCCCACGAGCGTGTGCCCCGCCTCGTGGTAGGCCGTGGTCTTTTTCTCGGCGTCCGAGATCACCATGGATTTGCGCTCCGAGCCCATGAGGACCTTGTCCTTGGCGAACTCAAAGTCGGTCATCTCGAGGTATTTCTTGTCGCTCCGGGCGGCCACCAGGGCCGCCTCGTTCACGAGGTTCTCGAGGTCGGCGCCGGAGAACCCCGGCGTGCCGCGGGCCATGACCTTGAGATTCACGTCCTCTGAGAGCGGGGTCTTGCGCGTGTGCACCTTGAGGATCTCCTCGCGGCCACGCACGTCCGGAGCGGCCACCACGATCCGGCGGTCAAAGCGGCCGGGCCTCAGGAGCGCGGGGTCCAGCACGTCGGGCCGGTTGGTGGCCGCGACGAGGATCACGCCCTCGTTGGACTCAAACCCGTCCATCTCGACCAGGAGCTGGTTCAGGGTTTGCTCGCGCTCATCGTGGCCGCCGCCGAGGCCCGCGCCCCGGTGACGCCCGACGGCATCGATCTCGTCGATGAAGATGATGCAGGGAGCGTGCTTCTTGCCCTGCTCAAACAGGTCGCGCACGCGCGAAGCGCCCACGCCCACGAACATCTCGACGAAGTCCGAGCCCGAGATCGAAAAGAAGGGGACGCCCGCTTCGCCGGCGATGGCCTTGGCGAGCAGCGTCTTACCCGTACCGGGCGGGCCCATGAGGAGCACGCCCTTGGGGATCCGGCCGCCCAGGCGAGTGAACTTCTTGGGGTCGCGCAGAAAGGAGATGATCTCCTCCATGTCGCTCTTGGCCTCCTCGACGCCGGCCACGTCCTTGAACGTGACCCGATTCGAGGACTCGGTCAGCAGCCTCGCCTTGCTCTTGCCAAAGCTCATGGCCTTGCCACCGCCCACCTGGATCTGGCGCATGAACAGGTAGAAGAACACCAGGAGCAGGATCATGGGGGCCCACGAGATCAGGGCCTGCTGCCAGATCGGAGTGCGGTCTGGGCGCTCAAACTGGTAGGCGACACCTTTCTGGTCCAGGAGGTCGAGGACCTTGGAGGTCTCCTCGCCGAAGGTCTCAAAGTACTTGCGTCCCTCGTTGCCGGCGCCGGCCTCCTTGAGGGTTCCGTAGATCAGGTCTTCGCCCTTCTTGAAGGTGACCTCATCGACCTTGCCATCCTTGATGTAGGTCACGAACTGACTGTACGAAATTTCCCGACGGTGACGGTTGCCCGGATCAAAGACGTTGAAAAGAAAGGCGAATAGCAGGATCAAAACCAGCCAAAGCGCCAGTGTCTTGTGTGAAGGCTTCA
>DATJFU010000391.1:0-2107 GCA_035495495.1 Bdellovibrionota bacterium | reverse complement strand
CGGAGGCTCAGCACCCTGAATTCCTCGCTGCAGACCGGACTCGCGAATCCCCTGGACCAGGCCATCCTTCAAGGCGGCAAGCCCGATCTGTCCGCCGTGCGCAAGCTCGACGAGATCCCCTACGACTTTATCCGCAAGCGCCTGAGTGTCATCGTGGACGACCACGGGTCGCCCTTGCTCATCACCAAGGGCGCCTTTTCGCAGGTGCTCGCGACATGCACCACCCTGCCCGACGGTAAAACCCTCGACGCCGCGAGCGGGACCCGGATCGAGGAACGGTTCACGCAGTGGGCCCAGCAGGGCGTGCGGGTCTTGGCCGTCGCCACGCGCGCCGTGCCCAAGAAGGATATTTACGTCCGCGATGACGAGCACGACATGGTGTTTCGCGGCTTTTTGACCTTTATCGACCAACCCAAGAAAGGTGTGACCGAGACTCTGGCCCACCTAAAATCCCTGGGCGTGTCGGTCAAGCTGATCACCGGCGACTCGGGCCTCGTGGCCCGGCACGTGGCCAAGAGCGTGGGCCTGGGCACGGACCACGTGCTCACGGGCAAGGATCTCGAGGAGCTCCGCGACGAGGGTCTCTGGCGCATCGCCGAGAGTACGGATCTTTTTGTGGAAGTCGATCCCAACCAGAAAGAGCGCATCATCCGCGCTCTCAAGACCATGGGCCACGTAGTGGGGTTCATGGGCGACGGCATCAACGACGTGCCTGCCATGCACGCCGCCGACACCAGCCTTTCGGTCGAACACGCCGTCGACGTGGCCCGGGACGCCGCGGACTTTATCCTCCTCAAGCGCAACCTCGACGTCATCCGGCGCGGAATCCAGGAGGGGCGCCACACATTTGCCAACACCCTCAAGTACATCTTGACCACCACGAGCGCCAATCTGGGCAATATGCTGAGCATGGCCGTGGCCTCGCTCTTTCTGCCTTTTCTTCCGCTCCTGGCGGGCCAGGTCCTTCTCAACAACTTCTTGTCCGACATCCCCGCCATCGGGCTTGCCAACGACCGCGTGGATCCGGAACTCGTGGCCCGGCCGGGACGTTGGGACATGCGGTTTATCGGCCGGTTCATGGTCGAGTTCGGGCTTCTGAGTTCGGTCTTTGATTTTTTCACCTTCGCGGTCTTGCTCTGGGGCTTTCGGGCGCCGCCTACGGAGTTCAGAACAGGCTGGTTCGTCGAATCCCTCCTGACCGAACTCGCCATCGCTCTCGTGGTCCGCACGCGGCGGCCCTTCTACCGCAGCCGACCGAGTCCTCTGCTTTGGCAGCTGTCGGTCGCCGTGGGCGCCGTGGCCGTCGCCCTACCCTACGTTCCACGCGCGGCCCTGCTGGGTTTTGTGCCCCTGCCCCCCGGGATCTTGGCCGCCATCGGCGTGATCACCGCGGGCTACGTGCTGACCACCGAGCTGGCCAAAAGACGCTTTCGTTGGTGAGGACTTGGCGCGCTTGACAGCGGCCGATTTGAAACCATCTTTAAGGGGTATGAAATCACTCAAGACGATTCTACGTAACAACCAGGCCCACTGGGTCGGCGACGGCTTTCCGGTGCGCAATCTCTTTAATTACAACGAACACGCCGAGCTCATGTCTCCGTTTCTGCTCCTCGACTACGGGGGCCCCACGAGCTTTGAACCCACCACCGAAAAACGCGGCGTGGGCGAGCACCCGCACCGCGGGTTTGAGACCGTGACCATCGTGTACGACGGCGAGGTCGAACATCGCGATTCGTCCGGCGGAAGCGGCAAGATCGGCCCCGGGGACGTGCAATGGATGACCGCGGCCTCGGGCCTGGTGCATGAAGAGTTCCACGGACGGGACTACGCCAAGAAGGGCGGCCCGTTTGAGATGGTGCAGCTCTGGGTCAACCTCCCCCGCTCCGAGAAGATGTCCAAGCCCGGATACCAGGGCATCACCGATGCCCAGATCCCCAAGGTCGCGCTCGCGGGCGACGCCGGATCCGTGCGGGTCATCGCGGGCGAGTACGGCGGTGAGAACGGCCCGGCCCACACGCACTCCCCCATGAACGTCTGGGACGTGAGGGTGCGGGCTGGCCAGACGGTGGAATTCACGGTCCCGAACGGCTGGACCACGGGACTCCTC
>DATJFU010000390.1:0-2885 GCA_035495495.1 Bdellovibrionota bacterium | reverse complement strand
TGACCCTCATCCAGCGGCAGGGCATGTGGTACCAGGCCTCGACCCCCGAAAAGGCCCAAGGCTGGCTGCCGCTCTTTGACGTGCGTCTCGCGAGCGAGCCGGTGCGCAGGCCTCCTCAGGTCAGAACCACCACGCGTACCGCGGTCATGGGCGTGCGGGGCCTGGACGAGGTCGCGCTCGAAGAAGCCAAGCCCGACGAGGCCCAGCTGGCACAGCTCGAGAAAAACGCCGCCAAGGCGAGTGACCTTCTTGGATTTGAACGGTCCGGAAAGTCCGTACTCCATCCGGTGATGGTGCTCTGGCGGGACCCTCCGCCGCCTCCCCCCTCCAAGGACGGCAAACCCGCCCCCGATCCCAAGGCGTCCGAGGTCATGGAAAAAGCCATGGGCGATCAGGTAGCGGCCGCCATTCTCGGCGCAGCGCCGCTGGTCAAGAACGCCAAGATGCAGCGTTACGTCAACCTGGTCGGCCTCTGGGTGTCCCGCGAGAGCGATCGACCCACCTTGGACTGGCGGTTTGGGGTGATCGACTCGGACTCTGTCAACGCCTTCGCCGTTCCCGGCGGCGCCGTGCTCGTGACCCGGGGATTGTACAAGCGGATGGGCTCGGAGGCCGAGCTCGCCGGCGTGCTGGCCCACGAGATCGCCCACATCGAGGCCCGCCACCACTACATGGCGATGCTGCAGTCCAGGGCGATGCAGGAGGTGCAGGAGCGCCTGGGCAAGGTCAAATTCGCCAAGGCCGGCATCAAGGCCATGCTGAGCCATTTCATCACCAAGGGCGCAGGCATCATGGCCCACGCATTAGACCAAAAGCTCGAGTCCCAGGCGGATCAGAGGGGCATGCTGATGGCGTCGGACGCGGGGTACGATCCGTACGGTCTGCCGCGGGTGATGCAGGAACTTGGGGCCATCGCGGTCAATAACCCCAAGGACGAGCTCCTGTTCCGCACCCATCCGATGCCCGAGGACAGGCTTAGGGCCCTTCAGGAGTTCTCTCAATCCAACGTGGGATCACGCCAGGGGCCGGACATGGCCCAGCGGTTTTCTACAGGTGGTGGTTGAACCGGGTCGCGATGTCGCCAGGGGCCAGTGCCCGGCTATAGACCGCGATCTCGTCAAAGTAGGCGGGATAGACCTGGGTCGAAAAGCCTTGATCGAGGCTGTACAGAGTTCCGTTAGCGGTGAGGGGCACGTTGCCGCTCAGCCCGTCGACGTAGATGAGTACAGAGCCTGATCCGGGGTCGCGGACGCCCGCAAGGTAGTGCCAGTTACCGTCGTCGATCCGGGTGGCCGCGCTCACCCAGGCGTTATCCACGTTGACCCCACCGTCCTCTTGAACGTTGAAGTAAACGCCGTTGGTCGGAGTGGGGCCGCACCCGATCCCGAGTTGGGGTGCCGCGCCTGAGGCGTAGAGGTGCGCGATGGGGGAGTTGGTGTTGCAAAGGGTGTTAACGGAGCCCCCGTACTTGAACCAGAACTCAAAGGTGATGCCCTGACCGGAGTTGAAGTTGAACGTGGCGTTGGTCGGGGCGGTCAAGAACTGTCCGGCTGAGAACAGCATGGAATTGCCTCCATCCTTGATCGCTCCGGGGGAGGAGGTGCCTGTGTAGGTCCCGTCCTGGTGGAGACTCGAGTCGTGGGCTGGCGCCGATGTGCCTGTGCCGTCTTCCAGACGCCAATAGGCCCGAAGGTTGTTGTTGGCCGCGTCCGAAAGCACGAGCTGGTCATAGGTCTGGTTGGGCGCGCACTGCGTCCAAGCGGGCACTGGATTGACGGGATCATAGCTGCTCGTAATGTCCAAGGTCGTGTCGCCGTAGAGGTCGGCCACCGCCCATCCCGCTTCTAACCAGTTGTCCGGGCCGTCGAGCCCGTACGGATGGAGATAACCCATGATCTCACCGAGGTTGCGGCCGATATTGCATCCGCGGCCTCCGGAGCTGAATCCGAGGACCTGCACCAGCCGCGCCGCTCCCGCCGGCACGCTCATCTCGATGACCCCGGAAGACGGGTCGGCCGGCGAGACCGCCGCCGATCCCACTCCCGGATAACGGCAAGAGTGGGGATCCTTTGGGCTATACCACTGGGAATCGGGAGTCATGCCCTTGATCCCGTTACCATCGACGTTCAATGCAAAGCACTCAAACTGGTTGACGTCCGGCGGGCCGGTGACAAAGAGCCCCGATGGGTCGCCGGAGATCAGGCCGTTGTTCATTTGGGCCGAGAACGAACTCTGCCCGCCAAGGTTCACCCGAAGCTTGGTATCGACCCCCGCCGGCGCGAGCGAGCACGCCGCCCAAAGAGGCAGGGCCGCCGTCACGACGGCGAACTTAATCCGTGTTTCTGAAAGAACCCCAATCCTCATACGTTCCGCCAGTGGTCCTTAAGCTCATTCTACCGGTACTCTCTCATCGGAGGACGGCGTCTTTTGCGACAGTGTGTCGACGGAGACCCTCTGCTATACCAAGCCCGTGAATTTGAAGGACGGATGCGAATCCCGGTGCCCGGGCTGCAGGCACCGCGAAATGCCCCCCGAGTCCAGCCGAGAGGCCAAGCTGATCTTCTTGAGGCGGACCCTCGGGACCGACCAGGCCAGCCTCTCTTCCATCCAGGGGGATGGCGAGGTTTGGGGCTACCGGGACCGGGTTTGTCTCCGCGCCGCCTGGACGGGGCGGGAGTGGCAGGCGGGCCTTCAGGTCCCGGGCCCCGTCCGCGGCTCCAAGCCCGAGGTCGTGGCGATCCCCCGCTGCCCGGTGCACGCCCCGTCGGTGAACGCCGCCGTCGCCGCCCTCTTGGACGGCCTGAGCCGGCGGGGAATGGGCCCCGAGCTTTTTCCACTCGCCTGGGTGGCCGTGAGCGGGCGGCTCATGACCCTCGTGCTCAAGG
>DATJFU010000389.1:0-7682 GCA_035495495.1 Bdellovibrionota bacterium | reverse complement strand
CTGATGCAGGAGATGAACTTCGAGATGGCCTCGGAGTTTCTGCTCATGGCGGCCACTCTCCTCTACTGGAAGAGCAAGGCGATCCTCCCGCGCGAAGACGACCCGAACGCGGCGATCGAAGAGGATCTGGGCCCCTCGCCCGAAGAACTGCTCCGCCGCATGCTCGAGCACCAGCGCTTCTTGATCGCGGGTGACGAGCTGAACCAGCTCAACCAGCTGGACATGGAAGTGTTCACGCGTCCCTACAAGCGGCCCAAGATCGAAAAGATCTGGCGCGAGATGGGGATCGACGACCTGGCCCTCGCGTACCAAGAAGCGCTCATCCAGCAGCGCCGCAAGACCAAGGTTCTCAAGAAAGAAACCGTCTCGGTGGCCGAAACCATCCGCGACTTCGCCGACCGCTTGGACGTGGGGCGCCCCACGGACCTGCGGTCCCTCCTGGGCGACACGCCCACCGTCCCCCGCGTCGTCGTGGGGTTCCTGGCCGGACTCGAGCTCGCCAAGCTCAAGAAGATGCGCCTGCATCAGAACGAGGTTTATGATCCGATCTACCTGGAGCTTCTTGAAAACATTCGGGCGATCCGCCTTGAACTGGCTTCGGACTTCGATGTCACGGAGTTTGACCGAACCGTCGCCGCAGATTCAGCCGCCGCAGCCGCAGGCGCCGGCTCCGCTTCCGGAGCTTCCACCGGTGGAATTGGCCCCGGCGCCGAGTCCGGAACCGCCGCCGATGTCGGCCCTGCCCCAGGAAACGCCTAGCGAAATCATTGAAACGACCGAAGAACTGATCGAAGAGATTGATACCGTGATCGACGACCCCAAGAAACCCGCGACTCCGCCCCCGGCCCCGGCTGAGGACGTCCTCATCGACCCCGCCGACACGGCGGAGGCGATCGAGTTGCGCGAAGACGAGATCGCCGAAGTCCGCGCCGACGAGGTGATCGCAGCGATCGAGGCCGCCGAAGGAATTGAAGCCGCCGCGGAGCCCTCGGAGGCCGAGACCGCGCAAGCCGCGGTGGAATCCTCCGCCGCCGACGCGATCGCCCTCGAGATGGTGATGGCGACGACGGCCGACTCACCCGACCAGATCGCGGTCGACGAGGCCGAGACGGCGGTGGCCGCGGCCCTCGAGACCTTGGCCGCCGTGCGCGCCGAGACCCAGGCCCTGATGCAGGAGATGGAAGAGACCGCCCGCGCCATCGACCAGGCCGAGGCCCTGGCCGACGCCGCCGCGGAGGCCGCGATCCCCGACGCCGAAGAGGCGCCGGCTCAGCCCGCGACCCAGACGGACGAGCAGATCCGTGAGGCCGCCCAGGCCGTCGCCGAACTCCCCGTCGACGACCTGCCCACCCCCGCCGAGACCGAAGAGCAGCTCAAGAGCCTCGATCAGGCGATGCAGAAAGAAGAAGAGCGCCAGGCCGAAGAGCTCGAGGGCGAAGCCGTGCGCGCCGCCCGCGCCGCGGCCCAGGAGCTCGAGCAAATGATCGCCGAAGATATCGCGGTCGAGAAGGCGCAGGCCGATGAGGCCGCGCGCCTCGCCGCCGAGGCCGAAGAAGAAGCTGAGCCCGTGGACGAGAACCTGCTCGCCGCGCTCCCCAAGGTGGACGACGAGGGCAACCTCGACCTCCAGGAACTCGAGAGCTGCATCGAGGCCCTCGTGTTTCTGTCCGAGCGCCCCATCTCACGCCGCCGCCTGCGCGAGTACCTGGGCGAGGAGATCCGCGCCGAGCTCTTTGATGACGCCATCGCGGCCCTGTACCACAAGTACCAAAGCCCCTCGCACGGCATCGAGCTCATTGAGGTCGCGGGCGGACTCCAGATCCGCACCAAGCCGGGCCGCCAGGCCCTGGCCAAGAAGCTCCTCAAGACCCAGACCGAGCGGCTCTCCCGCGGCGCCATGGAGACCCTCGCGATCGTGGCCTACCGCCAGCCGGTCATGAAAGAGGACGTCGACAAGATCCGGGGCGTGGATACGTCCCACTTCATCCGCCGCCTCATGGAGCGCAAGCTCGTGGGCATCTCGGGCCGCTCGGAGCTTCCGGGCCGACCCATGCTCTACGTGACGACGGACCGGTTTCTCGAGGTCTTCGGACTCCGGGACCTCGCGGCCTTGCCGCCGCTTAGGGAGCTCGAGCAGATGATTCCCACGTCCGAGACCAAGAACCCCGAGGACGGCGATCCGCGCATCCTCGAGATGCGCCGGCTCGTGGGGCAGATGAAGGCCGACCGCACCTCGCTCGCGTACGATCCGGGCGAGGACGAGCGCTTTCTGCGCGAGATCCGCGAGCGCGTCCAGGGCATCGCGGTCACGACGCCCTACCTGCAGGACCTGGTCGAGCAGGAGAAGCTCGCGGCCCAGGGCCTGGCTCCCGAGACCGGCCCGGCCCAGCCCGAGCTGCCGGTGGAAGCCGAGGCCGCGGTGGAAGCCGCGCCAGCAGGGGCTCCGGCGTCCTCTGGCGGCCCAGAGGCGGATGCCTAAGGGCAGATCCGGACAGAATGTCCGGATCCGGTGAATTCGACCCCTAAAAGGGGCCCGTTCCGGACGTTCTGTCCGGATTTCCACATAGCAAAGCGCCGTTGAGCCGGGTAGAACCGCGTCATGGCACTCGAGCGTCTTCAGAAAATCCTGGCCCGCGTGGGCGTGGCGTCCCGCCGTAAGGCCGAGGACATGATCCGCCTGGGAGAGGTCACCATCAACGGCCGCATGGCCAAGCTGGGTGACCAGGCCGACGCCATCAAGGACGCCATCAAGGTGCGGGGCAAGCTCCTGACCGCGGCCAAGAAGCATGTGCCGCACGTGTACCTCGCGTTTCACAAGCCCCGAGGCGTGATCTCCATGGTGGCCCCCGACCCCGAAGGCCGCCCGACGCTCGCCAACTTCTTGGGACAGGTTCACGCCCGCGTGTTTCCGGTGGGCCGCCTGGACTACAACGGCGAGGGCATCGTGCTCCTCACCAACGACGGCGAGCTGGCCGAGGCGATCCTCAAGCACCCCGAGATCATCCGCACCTACGAAGTGAAGCTCAAGGGCCACCCCACGGCCCAGGACCTGGATGCGCTCCGCAAGGGCGCGCGGGTCGAAGGGCACTTTGTGAAGCCCAAATCGGTCGAAGTCGCCCAGGAGCTGACGAGCAAGGCTAGGATCCGCCTGCAGTTCGTGGGAATGGGCGCCCTCGACGTCAAGGAGTACCTCCAGGCCAAGGGCCATCTGGTCGAACGCGTGATCCGCACGCGCCTGGGCCACCTGAGCATCGAAAAGCTGCCCGCCGGCGCTTTCACCTTTTTGCGTAAGTCCCAGGTCGAGGCCCTCGTGAAGCAACCGGCCTTGGGCGTGCTCCAGCCCCAGCCCGAGCTTCCGGTGCAGAACAAAGAGGGTGGCCGTCAGAGGGCCGAAGCGCGGCGTGAGGCCCAGGCCCGTGAGACCGCGCAGGCTCTCGGGACCTCGGCGCCCCGGGCCCCCCGGCCGCAGGCCAAGACCAAAGGCCGCCCCGGCGGCTTCAAGGGCAAGCCTAAAGGCGGCCCAAAGGGCGGCCCCAGGGGCTCAAAGAGCCGTGGTTTTGGGGCGCACTCGGGCCGCCCGCCCGCCACCAAGGGCTCTCCAAAATCCCGTCGCGGCCGTCCAGGACGTGGTTGACTTCGCCCACGGCGCGGGCGTACAGTGCGGCAAATTTGATGACGCGGGGTGGAGCAGTCTGGTAGCTCGTCGGGCTCATAACCCGAAGGTCGCAGGTTCAAATCCTGCCCCCGCCACCAAATTTCTCCCCATTCCGGAAATGAAAAAGGGCGCCTCTTGGACCACCCATGAGACTGCCATCAAGCCATCACCAAGTTCTCCAGCAGCTCGGTCTCGGTACACCCTAACTTCCGGGCCCTCGCACGCAGTGCCGCGGCGGCCTCCGGTCTGAACCGAAAGTTCTTTGGAACTTTCTTCTCATTCAAGGGCTTCACTCGTTTATCAAGAAGGGGAAAATCCACCCATTGTTTGAGCTTAGCGTAAGGGACTCCGTAAAAATCATTCCCCACCGCCTCGCCTCTTTTCAACTGTTCGATGACTGTATCCAACTCTCCGTGCCGAACTGGATCGAGATCGAAATGCTGGCGCAATCTCAGGACAGCTGCCGGAAGCACCTCCAGGATTCGCGGCTCCACATGCCTACCAGCCCATATGACATCCGCAATCTTCAGTCGCAAATTCGGCATCGGCCTTAACGGTTTATTGAATCTCAGGAATCCCTTAGCGACCAAAAAAGCCATGGCCTCCAGAAAACGACCGTCCTGCCGGTTTCTGGCATCTTGGTGCGCCCTTCGTTTAATTTGCCGAATCAAATCTTCATTCTTCTTCATGCAAAATTCTCCAGATCCCCTCCCGCCGAGAGAATCCTTTCCACCAGACGAGGGAAAAGCTCAGACCGCGATTGCCTCACGTATCAGTTGCTTGTTCTTCTGAGGCGCCTTTACCGCTTTACTGACCAGTGCCGACTCAGGGTCAATCGACTTAACGACAAGGCGGTCCAGATCCAAAAGGGTCTCGAAGGTGGCGCCTGGTGGAATCCAGATGAGGTCACTATCCTCGTCGTAAAAGTAACCATTCTTACCCAGGAGCTGCTTCAGCTCCTTCTTGATGACGCTCTCCATCCTCAGTAACGCATCCATGTCCCCGGTCTGGGCAAGTGACAGCTGCGCCCCCACCTTCTCATGCACAAGAAGGCTGATCTGGCCCAAGAGCCTCACCTCCGCCTTTGCGACGGTACGTAATCCGCTCTTCCGTAACCCGCTATTGATCGAGCCAATCCGTTCGTTCAGCTCACGGAACAGCCGGAGGATCTGCTCTCTTGGCGTTTCTTTGACCGGTCCCATCCTGGGTACATTATCATCCATTCCTGATTTATCGTAAATACGATATTTTTTGTATAACTTCCAATCGGTTATAAGCGGTCATCACTGCCCCCGAATCCAATCCCCCACGACCTCCCGCTCCTCGTTCGTGAGCGGCTCCGCGTGGAGCGGCATCGCGGTCAGGCCCTTGCGCGCGGCCGGATCCCCAAGCAGCACCAAGAACACCGCCGAGTTCTCCGGGTCCCCCGCCTTCAGAAACGGAATGCCGGTGTCCGTCGATCCGGCCGGAATCTGAAGCGCTCCGTCCGAGACCGTGAAGGCCAGGCCGTCAGAGGGGCTCACCCCGCTGTGGCACCCGTTGCAGCGGTTCTCAAAAATCTTTGCGGCCGTGAGGCGCGACGAGTCCGCCTGCTCGATCAGTCGCTCCGAATCGATCGTCCAATCGATGAACGCCTGCCGCTCGGCGTACTTGAGGAGCCTCTTGCCCCCCGCATGCCCGAGCTTGAAGTCCCAGGTCGGCATGATGTTTTTCTGGAGGGCGCCCTGGATCGCCTGAAGAAAGAACACCGCGTTCGAGCTTTGCGCCGACCAGTTCGGAAACTCGTGGGTACGAAAGTCGAGAACCTTGCTCGCCTCGCGGATGTGGCGCCATTCGCGCTTTCTGAAAAGGACGCCCCAGAATCCCTCCGGCTGCGCCTGGGCGTCGTGGCACGCGATGCACGCGCGATTGACGAGCGGGCGGATGTCCCGCCTGTAGCTCTCGCGGATCGACTCCAGGGCCTGCACCATCGGGTCAGCGGGCTCGGGCTGTGGAATCGGAGTGGGCGTGGGCGTCGGCGTGGGGGTCGGAACCGGAGTCGGCTCCGGCTCGGGGGCCGCCGGATCCTCAGGAGCGCCCGCGTCCAGCCACGCCTTGAGCAGCCCACTCTGGGCATGGGTTAGGACGTCATGCTTAGGCATGTCGTGGTCGATAAACACCCTCTGCCCGATGTCCATCCGCATGGCGTAGGTGGCGCCGTAGCTTTGAAAGTCATCCTTGTGCTCGTGGCAGTGGACGCACTTGGGAATGAAAACCTCTTCCCGGACTTGGGCAAAAGAAGGGATCGAGCCCGCCAGCGGTTGGGCATCCTGGCCGTGCGCCTCGTATCCGACCGGGATCACGCGGCAGCCCGCGAGGGCCACCGCAAGCGGCAGGACCCATTTCCAATCCGAGTTGATAGCGCGCAGCGTCACCCGGCGGTTCTATAAGACCGCCCCCACGGCGTCAACTCCGGCAGGAGGAGGGCAAGGGACGCGATCCTACACCGACCTACCGAAAGCGCCCCTGGGTCATCTGTTGCAGCACCTTCTCGGCGAACATCGCCGCCGACCCAGGCTGGTCTCCAAAGAACAGATTGGGCTCCGTCAGCTCCAGCTCCATGAGGAGAAGCCCGTCCTCTCCGCGTACCATGTCGACCCTCGCATAGAGCGGAACCGTGTCCACGGCGTCGATGATCCTCTCGGCCGTTTGGATCCACGAGCGATCGACTTGAACCGCGCGACTCGTGCCCCCGTAGATGTGCTGCACCCGGTAGTCACCCGGCGCCGCGCTCTTAAGCACCGCGTGGCTGAATTCCCCTCCGTAGAAGAGAAACGAGTACTCGCCCTCCGTGAGGATCTGCTTCAGAAACGGCTGGATCATCGCTGGACCAAATCCCCAGATCTCTTGAAACTGCGCTCGGGCGGACTCGAGGCCGCGCCCCGGCAGCCGAAAGGTCGAAAACGCCCCGCCCGAAACCACCGGCTTAACCACGACTTCGTCCCACGCGGTCGACCGTGAGAACTCCGCAACGGACTTCCAGTCGCCAGGGGAGATCCATTGGGTGGGGACCACCGGCAAACCGGCCCCGATCAGGTCCTTGAGATAGAGCTTGTTCGTATTCCATCTCAAGAGAGGAACAGGATTCCACACGGGCTTTCCGCTCGCCTCGAGCAGCTCCAGCCACTCAAGAAACCGCCGATAGTGAAGCCAGTAGTACCAGGTCGACCTGAGGATGACGGCGTCGAATCCCCGCCAGTCCCGCGGTTCGCTCCAAATCGCAGGCACGGCTTCGATCCCCAGCCGGGCAAGCTCCTTCACGGCAAGTCGGTCGTTGTCCGAAAGGTCAGGAACTTCGCTGCAGGTCGCGAAGGCAATTCTCTTCGGTTGCGACATGCCCTACGGCTTGCCGCCTCCGCCCTGATCCCCCGTCCCGCCCCCGTCGCTGGGGGATGGCGGCGAAATCGGATCCTGGGAAGAAAGCCTGAGGTCCGCTCCGGAGAGCGTGAGCTCCGCCTGGCCGTCCCGGTCATCATTGTTCTGAGCCGGGTCAGAGCTCGTCTTGAAGATGCCCATGTTGAAGAAGTCGATGTTGAGCAGGGTCTCCGAAAGATCTTCGGAGAGGTACTCCAGGGTTCCCGTCTCTTCTTTATCCGCGTTCGGGTCTGGGTCCGGCGCAAGCAGTTTGCCAAGGGCCGCCAGCTCGGCCGAGGGCGCCGAGACCACCAGGTGCGGAAAGATCACCGGCCCAGGTTCTCCCACGAAGTCCCGGCCATCCCCGACGTCGTCGGTCGTCGTCGTCTGCTTTACCGTGAGCGCCTCGACCTTGTTGACCCGGACTGGGGCGGGCTTTCCGTCCGATGACGAAATCGAAAGCCGGAAGTTCGCCGCCATCCACCGCTTTTGGGTTTCGTGCGTGGCGCTTGAACCCTCGAGGTCGGCCTCACCGGACCCGCGCTGCCGGTGGATCGACTCGTCAAAGTGAACGCCGCCCGTCGGCGCAAACCTCAGGGTGAGATACGCCGGGTCCTTGGAGCTGGCGTCCAGG
>DATJFU010000388.1:0-3881 GCA_035495495.1 Bdellovibrionota bacterium | reverse complement strand
ATTGCGGTACGGCTCGAGCAGGCAGACGAGGAGGGCACCTTTCTTGAGCTTGGCGACCTCGTTCTCGTTCGGCGGCACGACCTTGAGCACGATGTCCGCCCCTGCCGCGACGTCGCGCGACACGAGCTGCGCGCCCGCTTCGGTAAACTCCGCGTCGGACATGCCGGCGGTGGAGCCGGCGCCCGATTCGAGAAGCACTTCGAGGCCGAGCTTGCGGTATTTTTTGGTGACGTCCGGAGTGAGGGCGACCCGCGTTTCGCCGGGTGCCGTTTCCTTGAGGATGCCGATCTTCATGAAGCTGTTCTCATTGGTCGGGTGTTGAGTCTGGTTAACCCAAAGCCGTGGAAAAAGAAAGAAAAAGGGGTTACACCGGGGCCATGCAAGGTGCCGACGACAAGGGCTTGGACAAGTTCAAAGTGCGTAAGGTTTGGGCCCGCGAGGTCCTCGACTCCCGCGGTTTTCCCACGGTTGAGGCCGAGGTTTGGCTCGACGGAGCCTTTGGCCGGGCGGCCGTCCCCTCGGGCGCATCGACCGGCGAGGGCGAGGCCCTCGAGCTCCGGGACGGAGAGCCCAAGCGCTACCTGGGCAAGGGCGTGCGCAAGGCCGTCGGCAACGTCCGCGATCGGATCGCCCCCGCCGTGGTGGGCCGCTCCTTCGCGCGCCAGACCCTGCTCGACGACCTGCTCCGCGAGCTGGATGGAACCGAGAACAAGGCGTCCCTGGGCGCCAACGCCATCCTGGCCGTGAGCATGGCCCACGCCCGGGCCCGCGCGGCGGCCGAGGGCGTCCCCCTGTACCGGTCCCTGGCCACGGTCATGGGCACCGCGGGCGTCACGCTGCCCGTGCCCCTCATGAACGTCATCAACGGCGGGGCCCACGCCGACAACGGTCTCAATCTGCAGGAGTTCATGCTCGTCCCCCTGAAGTTTGACCGCTTCTCGGAGGCGCTCCGGGCCGGGGTGGAAGTATTCCACCACCTCAAAAAGATCCTCAAAAGCCGCGGCGTCTCGACGGCCGTCGGCGACGAGGGCGGCTTTGCGCCCCGCTTTGACGGAGCCCAACCCCACGAGCAGGCCCTGACGGCCCTCGTGCAAGCCATCTCGGACGCGGGTTACAAACCGGGCCGGGACATCTTCTTGGCCCTCGATTGCGCCGCGAGCGAGTTCGTCGAGAAGACCGCCGTGGGCGGCGGCGAGCAGGTTTACCGTTTTGAGGACCGCCGCTTGAGCTCGACCGAGATGACCAAGGTCTACGCCCACTGGGCGCAGAACTATCCCATTGTCTCGATCGAGGACGGCCTGGCCGAGCACGATTGGGCTGGGTGGAAAACGCTGACCCAGACCATGGGCAGCCGGGCGCAGCTCGTCGGCGACGACCTCTTTGTCACCAATCCCAAGTTTCTTCAGAAGGGCATCAGCGAGAAGACGGCCAACGCCATTTTGATCAAGCTCAACCAGATCGGCACGGTCACCGAGACCCTCGAGACCATGCGGATGGCGGCCCAGAACCAGTACGGGGCCATCGTCTCGCATCGGAGCGGCGAGACCGAGGACACGTTCATCGCCGACCTGGCCGTGGGCACCGACTGCGGCCAGATCAAGACCGGATCTGCGTCACGGACCGATCGCATTGCAAAGTACAACCAGCTCCTTAGAATTGAAGAGGAGCTGGGGGATCGGGCCCGTTTCGCGGGTCCGTCGACCTTTCCCTGGCTAGAAGGTCGCTGAGGTTTGGAGATCCCCAATCGTCGATTTCAATCCAACGCCTCCCTCGGGGTGGCCCCGTGGGAGCGCCTGGCCCATCGCCTGCGCCTGACGCCCACGCGGCTCTGGTTGGGCGTTTTTGGCGTTTGGCTCTTATTTCTCAGCGGACTTCTGACCCCCCTGACGGGCTCCCCCGGCGTGGGGCAGCTCGTGCGGCTATCAGGGCTTTTGGACCTCAAACGGCAAGAATTGACCCGGTCCGAGGACGACCTCCATTCGCTCCAGGTCCAGGCCGAGGGCCTCGAAAACAGTCCGGCCGTGCAAGAGGACGCCATCCGGCGGGTCCTGGGCTGGGTGGCCAAGGACGAGTTCGTGTTCGAGTTCCCCGCGTCAGGACGTTGACGCCCCTCGGTCTGCCGGGCCGGCGGAGCCGGCCCTTATTTGACGCCCCCTCCACACCGCCCCGAATTCCGTTCTACAATTCCTTTTGCGGCCATGGTTGGCTGCGGGAGGCACACGACGCGTATGGGTCGAGGCAAGGTCAAATGGTTCAACGACGCCAAGGGATATGGCTTCATTGAGGCCGACAACGGCACAGAAGTTTTTGTTCACTACTCCGCGATCCGCGGTGCAGGACACAAAACCCTGCTCGAGGGTCAGCCGGTGGAATTCGACCTGTACGAGGGTAAGAAGGGCCCCCAGGCAATGGACGTGCACGGTGACGACTAGTCGTCCACCGCGCGGTTTGCTTTCGAAGGGGAGGGCATTGGCCCTCCCTTTCTTTTTGTGCCTCTCGCTTTTGACGGGCGCGTCCGCGCGCGCGGGCGAGAACCCTGTCTTTGTCTGCACGCATTTATTGCCGTCGCCGTACACGATCCCGGCGGGACGCTTGAGCTACGGATCCAGCTTCTCTCTCGGGGTCACCGACTTCATGCAGATCGGGACCAACGCGTGGCTCGACGCCTACCGCGTCTGGAACGGGGACGTGAAGCTTTCGCTGCTCGACTATCGCAACTTTGCGCTCTCCCTGACGGGCGAAGTGCTCTATTACAACCTCGCGGACATGGATCCGCGCAACCCTTCGATGCAGATCACCAGCTGGCAGCCAGGCGCCGTTGCGGCGTTCGGATTCCTGGAGCGATTTGCGATCTTTGGCGGGATTACGCTGGATCTACGCGAAGCCAAGGCTCCTACGGGGATCGTCGCGACGTCGGGCTACACCCCCGGCGCGCGCCTCGAGGCGGACGCGGCCTTCATGTACGGCGATCCCAAGCGCCACGGGATCGGAAACGCGTTTTCGGCGGGCATCACGTACGACGCCACTTATCAGCTCTTTGGCTTTGGATTCGGCCACCATTGGCCGGGGTTTCACCTGGGCATCCATTACTACCCGGGCGCGGATCAAAATCGGATCCTGCCGATCCTCACCGGAGGCGGGACCGTTCAGTTGTAGCGTCGAAGGGCCGGGGCTCTTGGCCAGACGGGTCCGCCTCGGGCGCTCTAGGACGCCCGGGCGGCCCGCTGGAGTGGAACTTGGTCCGTAACGCGTCGCGATTCCTTTCTATACTCACCCCAGCAGGTGCGCAGGGCGGCCTAAAGCGCCCAAGCGCACCTGCCTGGCCAGATTCGAACTCCTTCTTGTATATCTGCCGAAATCAATTGACCCGCACTGGTCCTCCGAATAGATTCCACCCGTGCCGAAGCAGTTGGGCCTGAAATTGAGGTATACGGGCAAGCGCGGGGGCTATCGTCCCGGCGCAGGGAGGCCCAAAACCTCGGCCTTTCAGGCGCATGGCGCGCGGGAGATTTTTTTGGGGCGGGAACCGCTGCACCTCACGCTACGTCTGAAGGCGGGTCTGCCTAGCCTGCGGCGCAAGGATGTTCACAAGGCGCTTTGCTCCGCCGTGCTCAAGGCCCGCGGACAGGGCTTGGCCGTGGTCCACTTCGCCTTTCTGTCGAACCACGTTCACATGATTGTGGAGAGTCAGGGTAGGGCCGATCTGGGACGTGCGATGCAGAGCTTTGGGATCTCATTTGGCAAACGCTTGAATGCGATCCTAGGGCGAACGGGGGCTGTTTTTACCGAGCGGTACCATTGCGTGGTCCTCAGGGCGCCCACCCAGGCGAGAAATGCGCTGAGGTACGTGCTCGCCAATGAGTTTCAGCACGGCGGTCGTA